>CAMLEM010000285.1 GCA_946479005.1 uncultured Chitinophagaceae bacterium
CGATCATATTGCCGCTGAAATCATTGTCGATCGCTTTGGAGATATAGGTTGAGATCTGCGCGTGGTCTCCCCTGTCGAGGATCCCGTGCACTCTTGTATCGGTGAGCTGGTCGGCTACATACACGCAGCGATAGCAGAGGATGCAGCGGTTCATATGAAGCTGTATGTAGGGACCGATGTCTTCCCGTTCAAAAGTTCTTTTCTTAAAATCAAAGCGGGAAGCTTCTTTTCCGTTCTCATAGCTGAGGTCCTGCAGATCGCATTCACCGGCCTGGTCGCAAACGGGGCAGTCGAGGGGGTGGTTGATGAGGAGGAATTCCACCACGCCGTTGCGGGCGTCGATCACCTTTTCGCTGGTAATGTTCTTCACTACCATTCCATCCATCACCTGGGTGCGGCAGGAGGCTACGAGCTTGGGCATCGGGCGCGGGTCAGCGGTGGAGCCTGCGGCGACTTCCACGAGGCAGGTCCGGCATTTGCCGCCGCTGCCCTGCAGTTTGCTGTAGTAACACATCGCAGGTGGGGTCACATCGCCACCGATCATCCGGGAAGCGTTCAGGATGGTTGTTCCCGGCTCCACTTCGACGGTGATGTTGTCGATGGTTACTTTGAATAATTTTTTCTCTTCAGCCATTGTTTGCTTTTTGTTTCCCGCAGATCTCGCAGATCAAATACAGCGCAGATCTCGCAAATTTTAGCCGCTTATCCGCGTGATCTGCGAACAGATCTGCGAGATCAGCGGGAAACCGTTATACAATCACTTCGATCGGCTTCGCATAATTACCAAGCCCATAATTCCTCAGCTGTGCATCTCCGGGGTTCGTCACGTGCCATTCAAACTCATCCCGGAAATGCCTGATCGCTGCGGCCACAGGCCAGGCGGCGGCATCTCCCAGGGGGCAGATCGTATTTCCCTCGATCTTGCGCTGGATATCCCAGAGCAGGTCGATATCACTCATTTTACCTTTGCCGGTTTCGATATTCCACAGGATCTTCTCCATCCAACCGGTGCCTTCCCGGCAGGGTGAACACTGGCCGCAACTCTCGTGGCGGTAGAACCTGGCCAGGGTGTAAGTATGCCTCACCACGCACTGCTGATCATCCAGCACAATGAATCCTCCGGAACCCATCATCGACCCGGTTTGGAATCCGCCATCGGCAAGACTTTCATAGGTCATCATTCGCGTTTCGCCCTTCGCGGTCTTTAATAATAAGTTCGCCGGCAGGATGGGAACGGATGATCCGCCCGGAATGCAAGCTTTCAGCTTTCTTCCATTCGCGATCCCTCCACAGTATTCATCACTATAAATGAAATCTTCCACGCTGATGGTCATATCGATCTCGTAAACGCCGGGCTTGTTGATATTCCCGCAGGCCGAGATCAGTTTCGTACCCGTGGATTTACCGATCCCGATCTTCGCATATTCTTCTCCCCCTTCATTGATGATGGGCACCACTGCGGCGATAGTTTCCACGTTGTTCACCACGGTAGGGCAATCCCAAAGTCCTTTTACCGCGGGGAACGGAGGCTTGATCCGCGGATTTCCTCTTTTTCCCTCCAGCGACTCAAGGAGCGCGGTTTCTTCGCCACAGATATAGGCTCCTGCGCCGCGTTGCACATAGATCTCGCAATCGAAACCTGTTCCCTGTATGTTTTTTCCCAGCCAGCCATTGTTCTTTGCTTCCGTGATCGCCTGTTCCAGGATATCCACGATCCAGGCAAACTCACCGCGTATATAGATATAGCTCCGGTTCGCGCCGAGCGCGAAGGAAGAAACGATGATCCCTTCGATCAGGAGGTGAGGAATGAATTCCATCAGGAAACGGTCCTTGAAAGTCCCGGGCTCGGATTCATCGGCATTAACAACGAGATAACGGGGCACACCTTCCGGCCTGGCGAGAAAACTCCATTTCATCCCTGTGGGGAATCCGGCTCCGCCTCTTCCTCTCAACCCGCTCTTCTTCACTTCCTCCACGATATCAGCCGGAGCCATCTTCAGGGCTTTTTCCAGGCTGCGATAACCGCCTTCGCGGCGGTACACATCGTAGAGCCTGATGTTCTCAACATTGATCTTATCGAGCAATAATTTTCTGCCCATTTGTTTTTAAAATATCTTTTTATGATTCCATCCTTCAATTTCCATGTTCTCTGTTCACTTCCTCACTGCCTGCCTTGCAAAAAGCCTCCAATGGAGCTTCTTATTCTTTCTCACCCAAACCTGGAGCACTTTCAATTTATACACCGCTCTCTTCCCGTCAAGGGTTACATCGAAATCGCCGATAAACCGCACGATCGCGTAATTCCCGTTGATCCGGATATCAACACTGTCTTCGGTGATCGAATGATACACCAGCTTTCTTCCCAGGTTTTCCCGAAACTCTTTCCAGTTTTCCACCCACCCATTGCTGTGACCGTAGCTCAGGCTGTCATCCAGGTAAAGATCCACCAGGAAATGATCTCTGGCCATATACTCATGTAGTTCCTTCACGCGGTCAAACAGCTCATTCTCCTGTCCACGCAACGGTCCATTCGTTAAAAAAAGAACTGAAATTACCAGGGTCGCAAATCCTTTTTTCATAGTGACTCAATATCAGTTATTCGCCGCGGCATTCTTCCTGCATTCTTCTATGATGGCATCCACTTTTTCCTTCGTCAGGTGTTCCCGGTAATGTTTTCCCAGTTGCATCATCGGCGCATAGCCACAGGCGCCCAGGCACTCCACAGTCTTTAAGGTGAACAAACCATCGGACGTGGTTTCCCCCGGCCTGATGCCAAGCTTTTCGTGTATGTACGCAATGATATTATCCGAACCATTGATCATACAGGGACCGGTCTGGCAAACCTCGAACAGGTATTTTCCCACCGGCTTCAGGTTATACATACTATAAAAAGTGGCCACCTCGTACACTTCCACAGGGAGCATATCGAGTAGGGAGGCCACATAGTCCATTGTCTGGGCGCTCAGCCAGCCTCCGAATTCCTGCTGGGCCAGGTGAAGCACGGGGATCACTGCACTGCGCTGCTTTCCCTCGGGATATCTTGCCATTATATCCCTGACCTCTTTTAATTTCTGTTCTGAAAACTGGTTCATTTTATGATTCCGGATTTCGGATTCCGGATTCCGGATTTCTTTTATTCGATTTGTCTTTTATTATTTGATTCTTTGTTCTGTTCGAATCATTTCGGTCATCAATCTTAGTGATCCAACTCTTAATATCCTGCCGCGGGTTTCATAAATCCGGAATCCCGAATCCGGAATCCGGAATTCTCACGCGTCCATCTCCCCCGCGATCAAATTCAAACTACTCATCGTCATTATCGTATCACTCAGCATTTGTCCTTTTACCAATTCCTCGAACGCCTGGTAATAAATGAAACAGGGACGCCTGAACTGCAAACGGTAAGGTGTGCGGCCCCCGTCGCTGACCAGGTAAAAGCCCAGTTCTCCATTGCCGGCCTCGATCGAGTGATATACTTCTCCCACCGGCATATTGATCTCTCCCATAATGATCTTGAAATGCCAGATCAGCGCTTCCAT
>CAMLEM010000286.1 GCA_946479005.1 uncultured Chitinophagaceae bacterium
TTAACCAATTGCATCTCATGCGCCTCGCAAAGTGAGGCGGCAGCCTTGGTTTCTATAACGACACAGTCATTCACAACGATATCGGCAAAATACAATCCTACATCAAGATTGAAATAAAAGACCTTGATCGGGAATTGTTCGGCACATTCCAATCCTGATCTTTTTAACTCTTCTAGTAATGCTCTCCTATAAACGGATTCGAGGAAACCAAACCCCAGCGTATTATAAACTTTATAAAAAGCTTTGATGATAACGTTTGTAATCTCACTATGCTTACGATTGTCAAACATTACTCACTCCCATCCTTCTTAAAGGCCAATCATAAAAAATCATAACAATCATAAAAATCCGTGTTCTAACACCTCAAGGAAAAGCCGCGAACGATCACTCAAAGTAAAATCCAGCGTTCTAACCCCAAAGTGAAAATCACCCAATAATCCAGGGAAAAACACCAGTTTTTATCCTTCCCACCATTCCCAAATCTTTATCTTTGCCCGCTTAATTTGATATCGTGAAATCTGTGATTTATGTTTAATTCTCTACAGGAAAAACTCGAATCGGCCTTTAAGAACCTCAAAGGCCAGGGTCGTATCACCGAACTCAATATTGCTACCACGCTCAAGGAGATCAGGAGGGCGCTGGTGGATGCCGACGTGAACTATAAGATCGCCAAGGAATTCACTGACAAGGTGAAGGAAAAGGCGATGGGCGAGAAAGTGATCAACGCCATCTCTCCCGGGCAATTGATGGTCAAGATCGTGCAGGATGAGCTGACCCAGCTGATGGGGGGAAGGGAAGCCTCTTTCAACGCGAAAGGGAACCCCGCGGTGATCCTGGTGGCCGGCCTCCAGGGTAGCGGTAAAACCACATTCAGCGGAAAGCTGGCCAGTTTCCTGAAAAATAAGAAAGGCTTATCGCCGATGCTCGTAGCGGCCGATATCTACCGCCCTGCGGCTATGGAACAGCTGAGGGTGCTGGGTGAACAGATCGGCGTGGACGTACACGTTGAACCGGAGAACAAGGATGCGGTTGACATTGCCCGCAATGCGGTGAAGGAAGCCCGCTCAAAGAATAAGAATGTGGTGATCATCGATACCGCCGGCCGCCTGGCCATTGATGATGCGATGATGACCGAGGTCTCCAACGTAAAGAACGCGGTGGATCCCCAGGAGACCCTTTTCGTAGTGGATAGTATGACGGGCCAGGATGCGGTGAATACGGCCAAAGCTTTCAATGACCGGCTGGATTTCACCGGGGTGGTACTCACCAAGCTCGATGGTGATACCCGCGGTGGTGCCGCCCTTTCTATCCAATACACGGTTGACAAGCCCATTAAATTCACCAGCGCGGGGGAGAAAATGGATACCCTCGATGTGTTCTATCCCGACAGGATGGCCCAGCGGATCCTGGGAATGGGGGATATCACCAGCCTGGTAGAAAAGGCCCAGGAACAGTTCAGCGAGGTGGAGGCCAAGAAGCTGGAGGCCAAGATCCGGAAGAACAAATTTGATTTCGCGGATTTCAAGACTCAGCTGGAGCAGATCAAGAAAATGGGGAATATGAAGGATATGCTGGGAATGATCCCGGGCGTGGGCAGCAAGATCAAAGACCTGGATATCAATGATGACTCGTTTAAAGGCATCGAGGCGATGATCAATTCAATGACCCCGGCCGAGCGCAGCAACCCCGACCTGATCGACGGAAACCGCAAGAAACGCATTGCAAAGGGCTCAGGCAAAGACATCTCGGAGGTTAACGCCTTTATGAAACAGTTTGAGCAGATGCGGGAGATGATGAAGAATATGAATAAGATGAACTTGTTTGGGATGAAGATGCCAGGGATGAGGAGATGATTTGGGATTTGGGATTCCGGATTTGGGATTTCTGACGCCCGGTCTTGCATTAAAGAATCCAGGTGGCTGCTTATCGGCCTCAAAACAAATGGAGAGTTCGGCTTCCATTGAGGGAAGTTCGGGTTTCAGAAATCCGAAATCCGGAATCCCAAATCCGGAATCATTCCCTATCTTCGCCGTCCGGTTTCAACCGGACCAAACAATTATTGTTTAACGCCTTTAAATGTCTATTTAAAATGGCAGCTAAAATCCGTCTTCAAAGACACGGGTCTAAGAAGAGACCCTTTTACTTCATCGTTATTGCGGACTCCCGCAGCCCCCGCGATGGTAAATTCATCCAGAAATTAGGTACTTACAATCCCCTGACCGTTCCGGCGACGATCCAGCTGGATCGCCAGAAAGCTTTGGAATGGCTGAACAAGGGAGCCACTCCCACGGATACGGTTCGTCGTATCCTCAGCTTCAAAGGAGTATTGTACCTGAAACACCTGCTTCGCGGGGTGGGACTGGGTTTATTTGACGAAGCCACCGCGATGGAAAAATTCACCAAGTGGAGTACAGAGCACGAAGCCCAGGTGAAAAAACGCCAGGAGGACGCGCATCGCAACCGCAGAACCCGCCGCGCAATGCCGGGTCGCAGGCCCGAAAGGAAGCCTGAAGGCGAAACCGGAGGTGAGGCGTAAAGAATATTAGGAACGAAAGTTCACCTGACCCCGCGCTTTTGCGCGGGGTTATTTTTTGGGCGCTTTAGCACCCACTAATCAATTGATCGGGGATGAAAGTAATGGGCTGAAGCCCGGGCAAATGCAGTTCCAATGTTTAATTGACTTTTTGCTTTTGGGCTGAAGCCCGCGGGTTGATTATATCCCTTTACCCCCGCGCTAAAGCGCGGGGCTATTGGTTTATGGGGCGCTCAAGCGCCCATTGAGTGGTATTACTTCTTCCTGAGAGCTTTCGCCGGGATGCCATTCAATGGTGAGAAGTTATTCATCTTAATTTTCCAATGTTCGCGTTGCCCTGCTATTCCGGATACGAACATGGGCGCTCAAGCGCCCGTCGGGTGTTATTACTCCTACCTGAGCGCTTCCGCCGGGATGCCATTCAATGGAGAGAAGATTATTCATCTTACTTTTCAAAAGCTCGCATTACCCGCTATTGCTGAAATGAACGTGGGCGCTTTAGCGCCCAACAATAATAGCCCCGCGCTTTAGCGCGGGGTTTGCAGCGTCCTGATGTCTGCCGGGGACTTTAGTCCCCAAAACCTCGATCTCGATTTTCGAAGAAAGATTCTCTTTGCATATGACACACGATGGGCTTTAGCCCGTTGTATGTTATTCAATCTATCGGGGATGAATTTAATGGGCTAAAGCCCCGGGCAAATGCAATTCCAATGTTTGATTGAGTTTTGCTTTTGGGCTGAAGCCCGCGGGTTGATTATATCCCTTTACCCCCCGCGCTGAAGCGCCCGTCGGATGCAAATATTCCACTTGCTTTTTTGTTAAGTACTTTGCAGTTCATTCCATTATGAAATATATCAAAACAGGAAAGATCGTTGCCACCTATGGATTCAAGGGGGATGTGGTGGTCGTGCATGAACTGGGCAAGAAAACTTCTTTAAAAGGCTTGAAAGCAATTTTCCTGGAAGACAAAAAAGACTCTTTTCTCCCCTGGTTCATTGAATC
>CAMLEM010000287.1 GCA_946479005.1 uncultured Chitinophagaceae bacterium
CGTGGGGTTGATCCCGCGGCTGTACAGGTATCCGGCCATCTCCTCCTCAAAAGCCTTCCGCAGATCTGCCACCGTGCCAAAAGCAAAATTGCTCGTTTGAATGATGGGCGGGGCCACCGCGTTGAAATAATTTTCACGCTCTTCACCGAGGTGATTGATAATATAAGAGATATCAGGCTGTTCCATTGTTCGCGTTTTGATCTTTCGTAAATCTTTTGATCACGAAATAAAGAATGGCAAAAGCGATCATCACGGCCGTTCCGACCAGGGCTATCTCCGGGCGCGCGATAATGATGCTGGCACAAACAAAAACATAGGCCAGGATGAAAACGACAGGCTGCAGGGGAAAGAACCTCATTTTATAAATACCGGTGCCGTCGAGATGTTTTGTTTTCTTTCGCAGCATAAAGATGGTGGCTGCGGAGGTTGCCATACCGAAGGAATCAAGGAATATGGAAAAGCTCAGGATCTTCTCAAAAGTGTCGGCAAAGAAAAGCACGATGATACAAACGATGGCGAAAACGCTGAGCGACACTACCAGCACCCCTTTCTTCTCATTCTTCTTCTGGAAAACTTTAGGAAAGATCCCGTCCTCGCTCATCGCGTAAATAACCCTGGGGTTGCTCATCAGGGCCACATTCACGTATGCGAGCACGCTCAGGAACAGAAGGCCTGAAAAGACATTGGCCCCTTCGGGTCCAAACATCTTTCCCACCACCACAGAAGCGATCTCGCTGGTGGTCTTCATATTCTCAAAGCCCACCATTTTATAATAAGCGATATTCACGAGCAGGTAAAGCACGATGATCACTGTAATGCCAATGAAAATGGAACGGGGGATGTTTTTCCTTGCATTGTCCACCTCGCTGCCGAAGTTGATGGTCTGCTGGTAACCGCCATAAGTAAAAGAAACCGCCACGAGGCAGAGCCCGAAAGACCAAACAAGTTCGGTCCAGCCGGCCTGTTCTGCAGTTTCCTTATACGTGGTGGTCTGTTCCGCCCAGGCGCCAGGGAAGAACAGGGCGCAGATCAGCAGCAGAACCATCCCGATCTTGATCATCATCAGTACTGACTGTGTCTTTGCGCTCATTCTTAGTCCCATCAGGTTCACCCCATAAAAAAGAAAGATCGCGGACATTGCGATCATTACTTTGACCAGGTCTCCCGCCTCCGGACCCAGGAAGACCTTGCTGATATAACCTGCACCAATAAGCGCTACTCCTGAAACGGAGGCAGCATTGGAAATGAGAATGCTCCCGTTAAGTGCAAATGCGATGGATGGATGGTAGGCGTAAGAAAAAACCTTATAGTAACCTCCTGTAACCGGGTATCTTGAACCGATCTCTGCATAGGTCAGTGCTCCGCAAAGCGCCACCAACCCGCCCACGATCCAGGCGCCGAAATAAATGGTGGGGGTCAGGGCCGCGCTGGCACCATCTTTTGCCGTTCTGAAGATCCCCATCCCGATGACAAGCCCGATCACGATCATTGTGAAATCGAAGATGCCGAGACGGGTTCGTGAGGTCATTGGATGAAGATACTACCTTTAGAATATTGAATGTTTAGAGCCAAATCTTTTTTGCTACAAAGAGGGCCGCAGAGACACACAGAGAGCCCCAGGGGATTTCTCTGCGAACCTCTGCGCTCCTCTGCGGTCCTCTGTGTAGCTACATTCCTCAGTTCCTTCATTCCACTCTTTTCCCAGGAATTCGATTCCCTGAAAACACTAGAACCCGTAATCATCAACGTCTTCGAACAAAACCAGCGGCAGAACGAGCTTTCTTCGGTAAAATTCATCGAGCTAAACAACGCCGGGCGCGACAATCGCACCTCTCTTGTTCAATCACTCAATATTCTTCCCGGGGTGAGGATGGAAGAAAGATCTCCCGGGAGCTTCCGGATCAATATTCGCGGCAGTTCCCTTCGGTCACCCTTTGGCGTTAGGAACCTGAAAGTGTACTGGAATGGTCTTTCGCTCACCGATGCGGGGGGCAATACCTATTTCAACCAGCTTGTATATAATAATTTTTCCTACCTGGAAGTTTACCGCGGACCTGCATCCAGTATGTATGGAGCGGGTACAGGGGGCCTGGTGCTGATCCATAATCTCGACCGGTGGTACAGTGGCGCTTCCCTGGAATATATTGGAGGTTCATATTCACTTCACAATGTTCTTGGCAGCATACGCTTTGGCAAACAGGAGAACAGGAACCAGCTAAGCTTCGCACACCAGCAAAGCGATGGTTACCGCCGGCAATCCTTTCTTAAAAAAAATAATTTTTCTTACCAGTCGCTGATCCAGCTCAGTGGTAAACAGGAGATACAAGCCTCGGTATTATTCACCGATATGGAATATGGAACACCCGGCGCCCTGACGGCGAACGAATATAACCAGGACCCGCGCGCCTCAAGGCCGGCAGCGGGAGCCTTTCCTTCGGCGGAACAGGCAAAAGCCGCCATATACCAGACCAACCTGCTTACAGGGTTGAACTCCACCTATACCATCAACGCGTGTTGGAAAAATATCACCGCATTATATGGTATGTATAACCAGGTGAAAAACCCGGCGGTCAGGAACTATGAGAGGAGGAAGGAGCCCGGTTTTGGTGCAAGAACCAGTTTCATCTTCGACAAGGACCTGAATAAAAGTTCGATGGGTTCCCGTGTCAATAATTTAAGGATTGTAAGCGGCGCTGAGCTGAATGAAGGTTTCTATAATATTCTCGTATCCGATAACGTCGACGGTCGCCCCGACTCCGTTCAAACCAATGATGATCTGCGGTTCTCGAACCTGAGTGTCTTCCTGCAGGGGACATACAGGAGCCAGGACAGGTGGTTCTTCACTTCCGGGATCAGTACGAATTTCAACCGGGTTTCGATCACCCGGTTAAGCGAATTTCCCGTGGAAGGCATCAGGAAAAAATTCAGGGCGGAGCTGAGCCCGCGTTTCGAAGTGAAAAGAGTATGGGATTCGCGGCTTTCCCTGGGTATAGTCATTTCAAAAGGGTTTTCTCCACCTACAGTCGGCGAGATCCTTCCCTCCACCACGGTGATCAATACTTCCCTGCAGGCAGAACGAGGATGGAATTACGAGCTCAACGCAGCCTCACAAATATTGAAGAACAAACTAAGGCTGGGACTCAACGCCTATTATTTTCGCCTCGATAACACCATTGTGCAGAGAAGGGATCTGTCGGGGGCAGATTTTTTCATAAACGCGGGTGAAACCAAACAAAAAGGAATTGAATTCACCGTAGATTACCAGGAAACTTTCTCCGCGGGACCGCTTAGGGTCTTTCATATATATATTGGATACGGAAACCAGTATTTCCGCTATGGGGATTTCATCCGGGGCACTGATGATTTCAGCGGAAAAATCCTTCCTTCCGTTCCCCGACACACGCTTTCCTCCCTGCTGGACCTGCATTTTGAAAAGGGATTCTACCTGGAAGCCAATTATTATTATGCGTCAAAGATCTTTCTTAACGATGCCAACACCGCGTCCGCGGAACCCTATCATCTCCTGGG
>CAMLEM010000288.1 GCA_946479005.1 uncultured Chitinophagaceae bacterium
TTACGCAGCACAGATGGCTGCTTCAGATGCAGCAAAAGTTGCCCTGGATGCAGGTCTGAAGAGAGTGGATGTATATGTAAAAGGACCTGGCGCTGGCCGCGAAAGTGCGATCCGTTCCATTTCACAATCGGGGATCGAAGTGGTGATGATCAAAGATATCACGCCGCTGCCGCATAACGGATGCCGTCCTCCAAAGAAAAGAAGAGTATAATTAATAGTTTGTAGTCAGGAGTACGGAGTCGGGAGCCGTGGTTCTCACTTCCATTCCAAACCTGCAACTTCATATATTTTGAGCCATTTTGGTTTCATTTAATCAAAGGGTGCCTGATTGATTTTTAACGCTTTTACTGATCAGCGCACCGTTTCAAAAAAGCGTAAATGAATAAAGATTATGGCACGTTACACTGGTCCAAAGACCAAGATCTCCCGTATTTTCGGTGAGCCAATTTTAGGAAATGGTAAATGGTTGGGTAAAAACAGCAACCCTCCCGGTCAGCACGGTGAAAAGCGTAAACGTAAAACTTTAGGTGAATACGCTTTACAGCTTCGTGAAAAACAAAAGGCCAAATACACTTACGGCATTTTAGAAAAACAATTCCGCAAAACATTTGAAGAGGCTTCGCGCCGCAAAGGTGTTACAGGTGAGAACCTGATCAAGCTCCTCGAAGCCCGCCTCGACAATACGGTGTTCCGGATGGGCATAGCACCCAGCCGCCCCGCTGCCCGCCAGCTCGTGAGCCATAAGCACATCGAGGTGAACGGTGAAGTGGTGAACGTTCCTTCTTTCCAGTTGAAAGCAGGGGATGTGATCACCGTCAAGGAAGCCAGCCGGGGAAGGGAGTCGATCAGCAGCGTGGTTCGCGCCAAGAACCCCAAGTTCAGCTGGCTCGACTGGAATGAAACGGAAATGAAGGGAACCTTCATTACCTATCCTGAGCGTGAAAGCGTTCCTGAGAATATCCGCGAACAGCTGATCGTGGAATTGTATAGCAAGTAAGGGGATTTCGGATTTGGGATTCCGGATTCCGGATTTGGGATTTGGAATTTGAAATTTTGGAATTTCAATTCAGAACATTAAACGTTAAAACAGTAATATGGCCATTTTAAATTTCCAGAAGCCTGACAAGATCATTTTACAGAAGGCAACTGATTTTGAAGCTCAGTTTGAGTTTCGCCCCCTGGAACCCGGGTATGGGGTTACCATCGGTAACGCGCTTCGCCGCGTGTTGCTGAATTCACTGGAAGGCTATGCGATCGTGGGTGTAAAGATCGAAGGGGTGGACCACGAATTCGCAACAATGAAGGGCATTAGTGAGGATGTGGTGGAGATCTTCCTGAACCTGAAGCAGGTTCGGTTCCGCAAGATCGTAGATCACGATGTGGCCAATGAAAAGATCATTCTTTCCCTGAAAAACAAAACGGAGTTCACAGCCGGTATGATCGGTGAAGCCACCCATTCATTCCAGATTATGAACCCCGGTCTCCTGATCTGCACCCTGGACTCTTCAGCGAAAATGGAAATTGAGCTGACCATCGGTAAAGGCCGCGGATACGTTCCCGCGGAGGATAATAAACCGAAGGACGCTCCCCTGGGATACATTCCCATCGATGCCATCTTCACGCCGATCAAGAATGTGAAATACACGATTGAGAATACCCGTGTGGAGCAACGCACCGATTTCGAAAAGCTCATTATGGAGGTTTCCACGGATGGTACCATCCATCCTGAGGAAGCGGTAAAGCAGGCTTCCCGTATCCTCATCCAGCACCTGATGATCATCACAGACGAGAATATCACATTTGATAACAAGGAAGAGAAGAAGGAAGACCTGGTGGACGAGCAGACCCTCCAGCTCCGCAAGGTGCTGAAAACACCGCTGGAAGACCTGGATCTTTCTGTTCGGGCCTTCAATTGTTTGAAAGCGGCGAAGATCAATTCACTCAGTGAGCTGGTGCAGTATGAGCAGGAAGACCTGATGAAGTTTCGCAACTTCGGACAGAAATCGCTGGCTGAGATCGAGCAGGTGCTGACAGAAAGGGGACTTCATTTTGGTATGGACCTGGTGAAACTAGGAGTTGATCTGAGCGAATTGCAATAAGCGGGTGGGTTTAGGATTTCATTCCTAAATCGTCTGCTCTAAAATTTAAACCAAGGTTGTATTCCTGACACGGTACAATCTCTAAAACAAAACGTCATGCGTCACGGAGACAAAGTAAAAAATCTGAGCAGGACCAAGGCTCACAGGGAAGCCCTGTTGAGCAACCTGGCCTGCCAGTTGATCGAGCACAAAAGGATCGTTACCACGGTAACCAAGGCGAAAGCTTTGCGCCAGTATGTGGAACCCCTGATCACAAAAGGAAAAGAGAACACCACTCACCAGCGCCGAATCGTATTCAGCTATTTGCAGGATAAGAAGACGGTGGCTGAGCTTTTCAGCAATGTCGCTGAGAAAGTGGGAGGCCGCCCCGGTGGATATACCCGGATCATCAAGCTGGGTGCACGCCCGGGTGATAATGCGGAAACCGCGATGATAGAGCTCGTTGATTTCAACGAGATCTATGGCAAAGGCAGGGATGAAGCGAAAGCTCCGGCCAAGAGAACCCGTCGTTCCGGTGGTAAAAAGGCTGCTGCGAAGAAAGAAGAGGAGCAGGCCTCCGGTACTGAAACGCAAACTGCGGAAACGCCGGCGGAATAAGATTAAAACGATTCTATCATATTAAGGCTGCCTGTAAAGGTGGCCTTTTTTATGCGTGTTTTTTTGGACGCAGCGGCGCGGCGGAGCAGCGAATGCGGTTTTATCGGGCCGCCCTTCTAATAGTTCAAAGCTTGTGAGCGATGTGTTTTATCCCATTTTTTAAAAGCGCCTCGTTGAAATTAATTATCAGTCCAAGTTTGCATCCAGTCAGTTTAAGATAGGTAAGTATCTGCGCAGTATGAACGTCAGCCAGCCCTGAAACCGACTTTAATTCGACGACTACTTTATCGTCAACGATCAGGTCTGCACGGTATCCACAATCCATTTTCACCTCCTCAAATATTACCGGGAGGGGACATTCCTGTTTTAAAGAAAGCCCTGCTTTATCCAGTCGATAAAACAAACAGGCTTTGTAAACACTCTCCAGCAAACCAGGCCCTAAGGCTCTATGAATATCGAAAGCGTGATCCAACACCACCGTGGCAATTTCATTCTCACTCATACACAAATAAAAGGCAATCTGTAACCGGTCTCCAAGTGGTTTTCACCGTTTTTTTGGCGTTTTATAACCGTTATTAATAAAGAAATCTGCGTTCGCTGCCCCGCCGTGCCGCCGCGTCCAAAAAAGCCTTTATTTTGCTAAATCTTTCCAATGCCTGATCAGAACATCCCAGCCATTTTATTGCTCGCAGACGGCACCATCGCCCACGGCCGCGCCTTTGGCGCCATTGGCACCACCACCGGCGAAATTTGTTTCAATACCGGGATGACCGGCTACCAGGAAGTATTCACCGACCCCAGCTATTTCGGGCAGGTACTTAT
>CAMLEM010000289.1 GCA_946479005.1 uncultured Chitinophagaceae bacterium
AGTCCTTTCTGACACATCGGCCAGCAGTAAAACTGCATCTACATTCCCGGGCTGAAGCCTGTTCACGATCAGCAATCGTTCCCGGGCTTTGTCATATTGTCCGGTGATCAGCGAACCCTTTGCGAGTGTAAGCTGCGCGTAGATGTGAGTGCTATCCCTGTCGGCCACCTCTCTGATTTTCAGGATCCCTTCCATTGGCATATCAGAGATCCCTCCAAAAAGATAAGTGGCGCCCAATCCAACCCGGGCTGAATCATTTTCCGGGTTGATCTTCAATGATCTTTCAAACAAATCTTTGGCCTGTAGCGCTTTCCACTTCCTGCGGGCAGCGACCTCGTCGAACTGCAGGTTCTCCAAAAATAAGCGGGCTGCAAAGTTGAGGCTTTTTTCCGAATTTTCCAATCTGGCAGCTTCGGCTTCATACCAGGCATAAGGCTCAAAAACACCCACTGAATCACTCCAGAAATGGGAAAGATTATGGTAAACGTCGAGCTGCTGCTGCTTTACAGCTCCCCGCGAAATGGAATTTTCCAGGGCTGTGATCCGCACTAACTGTTCAGGGGTTAACTGTTTACGTGCAAGGTTAAGAATGGAATCGACCGTCACACCGCTATCTTCCGTACGGTGGTCGTGACCATCGTCAGGGCTATGCTGCTCTGCAATAACGGGCTTTTTTTCAGGGACGGTCCTGGCAAATAAAAAAATGGAAACGGCAGAGATGACTGCTATCGTTAAGGTTATCCATTGCGCTTTTCTCAAACTTCAAATGATTTTAAGATCCGAAGCATCACTTCGGGAGCGCAAGTTAGTTCAATCCCTACTTAAAAGGCAGCTATGACCGGAATATCATTCCGCATCTTCGCCAGGGCCTGTGTCGGGCTTGGGCTCCACCAACTTCTTTACCTCTGCAACGAATTCCTTGGCAGGTTTGAATGCCGGTATATAATGTTCCGGGATGTGAACGGCGATGTTCTTTTTAATATTACGCCCGATTTTGGCGGCTCTTTTCTTGGTGATGAAGCTGCCAAATCCGCGTATATAAATATTTTCTCCGCCGGCAAGAGTGTCTTTCACCTCTTTGAACATAGTTTCAAGAGTAACAAGCACATCGACTTTCGGAATGCCTGTTTTTTCTGAAATCTGGTTAACCAGGTCGGCTTTTCTCATTGTTGCTGGTTTTAGTGGTTTTACGAATGACAATTTATAACAAAATAATATGATATTCAAGCAAATAGGGGATATTTTTTTCTCACAACCTGTGAAAAAGCGGATATTTTCGCTTCAAATCCTGCTTTTTTAAGTTCCGATGCTGTCCCCGGCACAAATAAATCCTTCCAGGTTCACCCGCAAACTCCGGCATTGGCACCTGTTGAGCAATGCCCGGCAAATGCCCTGGAAAGGAGAAAAAGACCCTTACCGGGTTTGGTTGAGCGAGATCATTCTCCAGCAGACGAGAGTGGAGCAGGGCTGGAAATACTATGAAAATTTTGTCCGCGAGTTTCCTGACGTTCACGCGCTGGCAGGTGCCAGGGAGGAAAAGGTGTTCAAACTCTGGGAAGGATTGGGCTATTACAGCCGCTGTCGTAACCTCATTCACACCGCCCGCGAGATCTCGAAAAAGAAGAAGGGCATTTTTCCCAATAGTTATGATTCCATTCTTGAATTAAAAGGGGTGGGGCCTTACACGGCGGCTGCCATTGCTTCCTTTGCTTTTCAATTGCCTTACGCGGTGGTGGACGGGAATGTGATCCGGGTGATCGCGAGAATATTTGGCATTAAAACGAATGCAGGAAATAGCCCGGGCAGGAAAATCTTCGAGTCGATGGCCGCCGTTTTATTGGATAGGAAGGATCCTGCTCTGCATAACCAGGCCATTATGGATTTTGGAGCTACCATCTGTAAGCCCATCGCACCACTTTGTGCCTCCTGTGTTTTCAATGATGAGTGTTTTGCTTTCAGAAATGAACAGGTTTCCTTACTACCCCTGAAAATGAACAAACCCAGGGTCCGTTCCCGGTGGTTCTATTTTATGGTCCTCAGAAAAAATGGGAAACTGGCGGTGAGAAAAAGAGGTGCAGGTGATATCTGGCAGAACCTTTACGAATTCCCCTCCATAGAATCCCCGAAGAAACTAACAAGGGCGGAGGTGCGGGAGATGCTGATCTCCCGGGGTTACGGTAACGCAAAAAAAGGGATCTCCTATATGCAGCAACTTACCCACCAGAAGATCTTTGCGGAATTCTATCTTGTTGAACCGGGAAAGGATTGCAGTGTCCCCCCCGATTTTACCTTCAAATCGAAACTTGCGATCGATAGACTCGCATTTCCAAAAATGCTTCGACAGTTTTTGAAAGACAACGATCCAATCGCCTAAACTGGCTGAAATTTTGTGATTCAGAATAAGAAAATTTAACTTTAAGAAAGCTTACCTGCCTGCTGGAGACCTTAGTAATAAAAAGCAAAAAATATGAGAGGGGTAAACCGAGTTATGCTGATCGGAAACCTGGGCAAGGATCCTGATGTTCAATTCCTGGAAGGTAATATCGCAGTAGCAAAATTTCCGCTGGCAACTACTGAAACATTCAAAGACAGGTCGGGCAAGCTGGTATCGCAAACTGAATGGCATACCGTGGTCCTCTGGAGAGGTTTAGCGGAGCTCGCACAGAAATATCTACACAAAAGCAGCCTGGTTTATATTGAAGGACGCCTAAGAACAAGAAGCTGGGATGACAAAGATGGCAATCGCAAATTTGCCACGGAGGTTGTTGGAGACAACCTGATTATGCTCGACAAGCGTATGGATTCCAATTCCGGAACCCATCACGAAGGAGGAGGTGAAGGACATACTGGTCCGGACCTTCCGCCGGGCGACCATTCAGAAAATCCTCCCTTCTGAAACTTCATTGATTAATTGATAACTTTGGGTTGTTTGTAATCTGGCGGCTGATGATCCGCGTCTTTATCTAAATTCAAAGCATTGGATACTCACCCGGTCCCTTTTTCTCTTCCCGGTCTGTTTTCATTTTTTCCCCTTGTCATCAACCTGCAGGATACTACGTTCCTGGGCATTTTGCTCGCTGCGCTGCTGGTGCTCGCCTTCATCATTTCCGGAGCGGAAGTGGCTTTATTCTCTTTGAATCATAAGGATGTAAATGTTCTGAAGACGAAGCAGCACACCGGCGCCCGCCGGATCGTGTCATTGCTGGAAGAACCCAAGGAAGTGTACGCTTCCCTGATGATCTCGGGAACCTTCATCAATATCTGCATCATCGTACTTTCCAATTTCCTGATCACTCAGCTTGTGGACCTGGAGCGCTGGGGCGGTTTGTTGAGTGTATTGTTCCGTGTGCTGATCATTGCCTTCGTGCTGGTTTTTTTTGGAAAGATCCTTCTGATAAAGTGATTATTGTTGGACTAGGTAAAGCTATGCAAATTCAGTCGGATCAGTCAACTGACCGCTTTTTTCATGTTGAGAAAGAATGGAAAAAATTCCTGGAAAATGCGATTATTCA
>CAMLEM010000290.1 GCA_946479005.1 uncultured Chitinophagaceae bacterium
TCATACCCGTGAACTTATCCATAAAGCTTAAGCCGGATTCGATGATCACATTCTGGTAAATGTCAACCAGGCTCGCACTGGAAACGTTCCAAACACCACCCGCGTCGGTCCTTCCCATTTTTACAATGGGTTCGCTGGGAATGGTATTCCTCCAGGGATCGATGTAGAATTGCTCCATCGTGTAGTCGGAAGGCTGGCTTCCGGTTACATCCACGTCAGTATAGAAATACATTGACTGCTGGCCGGCTGTCAGTCCCGGAGGAATGATACCTGAATAACGGCGCACTTCCACATTTGTCGGTACCGTAGAAGCGGGCGCCCAGGTGATCTTCTGCACCGTGTCGGTACCGAACATAAACCTTTGCGTGATACCTGCGGCGGGAACCGCTGGTGTAGCCGGTAATACCGGTGGCAACACTGTGGGCAGGAACTCGTAGGCTCCCAGGTCAGGTACGCCGGTTGTGAGCGTAGTTGGTCTCGGGTTGCCATTGTAATCGGAAGCATTGCCTTCGATCTGGGTTCCTCTTCCGTGCATTGCCCACACATCAGGATCTGCTACATCCGGCTCAAGATCATCATTGGCAAAGGCGGGTTCATAGACAATGGAATTGTAATCCCAGTTCTCCGCGTCTCTCCAGGCCTGCAGGGTCGCATAGTTTGCCGTTCCTTCACGGATCAGCGTTGGCCCCGAGGTATGATACATATTAAAGTCAAGGTAGATATTGTTGATATTCCCCTGGTACATAGCAATCCCTCCTGCAGTTTGCGAGAACACATTGTTCCTGATGCTGCTGATACCTGCAGTAGCGTTGCTCATACTGAAATAAGCCGCTACGTTGGTGGTGCCTGTTGCTGCTGAAGCACTTTGCACCGAATTGTTATACACATTCACGCCTCCACTCGATGTGGCATACAGGCCATATGAAGTGGTGCCAGTTGTGGACACGTTCACGATATTATTCCAGGTGTCGTTGGCAAGGGAAGTAGTCTGATAAATACCATACAGAGACCCGGTATTCCCCGTGTTCGCCATAATCCTGTTTCCTGAAACACTTCCGCGCAGGAGCTGAGTCGCCGCGTTCCCTGTCAGGTAGATACCATAGCTCGTAGAGGTCATACCGGTGATTGTAACATTGTTATAATTCACCTGGTAGGCAGAATCGCAATTGGTCAGGTAGATACCATAACCCGTACTGTTACGCGGCGTGGTCACTGTTACGTTGTTGCGGCTGATCGTGCTGAATTGCGAGATGCCGGCATAGATTCCGTAATAATAATTGCTGCTGATCGTATTGCTGTCGATCACGTTATAAGAAGTGGGCGATGCGGTTGACAGGCCGGCGATATAGATACCGCTGGATCCTCCCGTGATCGTGTTGCCGCGGATCGTCAGGTGGCTACCCACCAGGTCATCCCCAAACACACCCGTGATCGCGTTGGAAGTGCTGGTTGATGCTGGTACATTGATGATATTGTTGAGCAGGCTGTCATTGGTTGCCGTATTCCTGAATTCCACGGCGCGGCCATTCGTTGTATTGATGGCGGTGATCGTCATATTCTTGTAGATGACATTGCTGGCGCTATCAAGCAACAATACATAATTGGCGCCGGAGTTGGTCGCATCGTATGTAAGCGTGACCGATGCCGGGTCTCCGTTAGCGCTCTGGAAGGTCACCGTATTGGTGGCCGATGAACCTGCGATGCTGTGCATTCTCACCTGTTCCGTGTAGGTTCCACCCACCACGTTGAAGATCACAGGACCATCGATACCGCATTCCAGTGCGGCAACGGCCTCTACGAATGAATTGAAATTCGTACCGCCAGTGGGCTGTGCATTGTTAATGGTGTAGGTACCTGCTGCAAAGGGTGGATTGATCGTTACCAGCACGGGCGTTGATGTAACTGAGTTGCCGCCGCAGGTGACGATCGCCTGGTAATAGAAGGTTCCCGAAGCGAGAATGGTGGTGTCGGGGAATTGTCTTACGCCTCCCAGGTTGTTCCAGGGTCCTGATGATGATGTGGAATATTGCCACTGGTAAGTTTGGCCCGCGCCGATGCTGTTGCCATCGAGGTTGAGATCGATGGGCGTCTCCAGGCATATATTTGAATTTGGAATGGCGGTAGCGGTACCTGCAGTGGGCGGGCTGGTGCAGGGCGGGACAACGAATTCCCACGCACCGATATCCGGCGTGGTGGCGCTTCTTGCTTCTCCTTCGATATCCACGAGAATACCCACCGGAGTTCCTTTATCATCAAGGACCGCATTTTGCGGTTCGAGATTATTATTGGCCGGGTCGGTAAAGAATGGTTTTGCTGATAAGGAGTTCGCATCCTGGGAAGTGGCAGTGCGCCAGGCGGCCAGGTTCACGTGGTCAGTAGCTGAATAATATCCAACATAACGGTGCCCGGCCGGCAGTACGTAAAAATCATTGTAATCCGACTCCCAGGTGGTAGTCGCCGTATTCATAAAGATCGCGTGCTGTTCGCCTGTGCTGCTTCGTGAAAGGGAAACCAGGTTGTTCCTGTAAACAAGGCCGGAGGCTTCTGTGGTCTGATAGAAACCCCGTGTCACTTCGGTTCCGCTGCTCGAAGCGTCGTCCAGCGCGATGGTATTATGCAGGTAAAGAATATTGTTGGACCCTGCATTGTAGATGCCATAGATCGTACCGTTGCTCCGGATATTGTAAATGGCGTTATTGCTCACTACGTTCTCCAGGCCGGAAAGGGCATCCACACCGGTAAAGTAAATTCCATAAACATCGTTGGTACTGGTGGGGTCGGCATCCAAAAGCCCGTGAATGTAGTTGCCATTCACTTTTGCCGAGGTGCTCAGACCCGTGAAATAGATGGCATACGAGGTTCCGGTGGAAAGATTGGAACGTGAGGGACGGCTGATATTATTGCTGTCGATCAGGGTCTGGAAGGTTCCATTGGTATAAAAACCATACAGGTAGTAATCCTGCACGATGTTCTTTGTGAACTTATTCCGCTGGTTGGCCACGGTACTGCTACCCACGTTGGTGGCACCATAATAACCCCCGATGATCGTGTTCATCGTAAACAGGTTGTTGTCGCATTCAGCAGAACCGGTGGTGGTTGCTGAAGTATGGCTGGAGGTGATCACGATACCCGCGTAGTTGGTAGAGGTCAGCGCGTCAGTAATGTTTATGGTAGATCTCCTGACCGTATTGGAATCTGCGTTATTGATCAGATGGATTCCAAAACCATATTCTGAAGTGGTGGTACCCAGCGCATTGATCACCAGGCTGTCGATGGTGATATGATCTGCGCCATCCAGTTTGATCACCGCTCTCTCGTTAGTGTTTGTGGAGAGGTATTGCAGCGTCCGGCCATTCCCGTTAAAAGTAATGGTATTTACGTCGGAGGCGCCCTGGATCTGGGGGATGATCACCTGCTCGGTATAGGGACCTGAGAGTCCAACGCTGTCTTTCAGCTTTTTCTTCGGGACGGGCAAAACGAATCCATCGACATAGGGCAT
>CAMLEM010000291.1 GCA_946479005.1 uncultured Chitinophagaceae bacterium
CGTGAAGAACGTGGCCCGGTTTGAGCTGGAGCAGGGATTGGATGTGAAAAAGCTCCGGGCTATGAGCAATGAAGAGGTGATCGATTATCTCATTCAGATAAAAGGAGTGGGCCGGTGGACCGTTGAAATGCTGCTGATGTTCGCGCTGGGAAGAGAGGATGTATTCGCCGTGGATGATCTTGGGATCCAGAACGCGATGGTGAAATTGTATGGGATCGAAACGGAGGACAGGAAAGAATTAAAAGAGAAAATGATCGTTCTTTCAGGTAAGTGGGCTCCATATCGCACCTATGCCTGTTTGCACCTGTGGAGGTGGAGAGATGATAAGCCCGTTGTGAAAAGACCGAAGGATAAAATAAAATGATCAGCGGACCTCTTCCATTTTTTGGAGTACTTCTTCTTCGATGAATGCTCCAAGCCCAGGTTCACCCGGCACTTCCACTCTTCCTTTTTCCCTGTACCGGATGCCGCCGGAAACAGGATCTTCCGAGAACATCAGCGCGGTATCAAAATCAAAATGGCGGATCGCATCGCTGCAAAGTGCAAAATGGGCGAAGGCCGTCATTGCGAGTCTTGATTCGAGGAAAGCGCCCACCTGCAAATGGATCCCCGCTTCCCCGGCCATCTTCACCATCTTCAGCGCTTTGAAGATCCCCCCCGATTTTCCCAGTTTAATGTTGAAGTATTCACAGGCTTCCAGGCGGATCAGCCTTTCTGCGTCGTGTTCATCGCCGCAGCATTCATCAGCCATAATGGGGATAGGGCTTTCGCGGCTTACCCGGGGCAGGTCAAGGAATCTCCATCGGGGGATAGGTTCCTCGCAATGCTGGATATCGAAAGGTTCGAGCGCTTTAAGGGTTTCAATGGCCTCTTCCACTTCCCATCCCTGGTTGGCATCGATCCGCAACGGAACTTCCATTCCAACGGCTTCCCTGATCTTTTGGATCCTCTTTACATCGGTGGGCCCGTGTTTTCCCAGTTTCACCTTTATCGTCGGGTACCCCTTATCGAGGATCTTCCTTGCATCGGCTGCCATCTGGTCGGGTTCCCCGATGCTCACGGTATAATCCGTGGTGATCAGCTTATCATTTTTTCCTCCCAGGAATGCATAAAGAGGAAGGCCCCTATGTTTCGAGTTGATGTCATAAAGCGCCATATCGAACGCGCTTTTGATGCTGCTGTTCCCATAAATGACCTGGTCCATTTTTGCAATGCACCCGGGGATGTCGAGTGCATTTGCGTCGGTCAGTGCAGAAACAAAATATCTTCCTACTATGCCGCAGGTATCCACGCTTTCACCATTGATGGGCATATAAGGGCTGCATTCGCCAAAGCCGGTGATCCCGCTTTCGGTGGTGATCTTCACCAGGAGGTTGCGTGCCGAGGTATCTGTGCCGAGAGAGGTGGTAAAAGGTTCAATGAGAGGAATATCGAATTTGTAAAGGCTGATTTGCCTGATCCTTAACGTTTCGTCCATGGCTTAAAGATAAGTCTGGCCTTCTTTTGGATACCAAAAAAGCAGGTAAAACGTTCTAGAACATATTCCATTATCTATGAAAAGGATCTTCGCCTTCTTAGCCTTCGCCCTTTTTTTCATTTCCTGCGGTAAAGACAGGGATCTTCCGGATCCTACCGAAACAGGGGCCAATAAATTTGGCGCCAAAGTGAACGGAGAAGTTTGGGAAGCCAGGGGGTTCGGCCCCTTCCCGGCAAATGATGTACTGGAAGCGCAGAGATATGGCACCACAGGTGACATCGTCATTAAAGCAAGGAATTTTGCCAGTTCCCCCCTGGAAAAGGAATTTTACATTCTCGTAAAGGGCGTGAATGCTCCCGGCACATATGCCCTGAATAGCAATGCCTCACACCTTTCCTGGGATAATAGTTATGCTTATTACGTGGTAAGGAACTTCACGCCACAAAATGAATGGATCACGAGCACCAGCCACCCGGGTACGGTGACCTTCACAAAGGTTGACACAGTCAACAGGATACTGGCCGGAACCTTCCAGTTTGAAATGTTGAACTGGTACAACACGCCGCAACCCCTGAGTGTTACTGAAGGAAGATTCGATATCCGGTATTAAGAGCCTGAGCGGAGTCGAAGGCCGGTGCCTGAGCGGAGTCGAAGGCCGGTGCCTGAGCGGAGCCGAAGGCTAGAATAATATTCGTATCCCCACATTCAACATCCCTGCGAGCGGTGCATTCTCATTAACGAAAATGTAACGGCTCGGATAATCTGTGGTGGGGATCCATACCTTTCCCTCGCTGTAAAGGAAAACGTCGCCACCTATGGGATATTCCAGCCCAGCCCCCAGGTCGAGGGTAAGGCGTTTAAAATGTGCCAGTCCCGGCCGGACAGGAACATCATAATCAGCGGTATCTACGGAAGGCTGATGCGTATTGGTGACCTTTCCGAATACAAGTCCGAATCCGCCAAATGCATAGAGGTTCCAGCCCTGTTCCAGGTCAAATCTTCCTTTCAGGTATTTTTTAAAACCCACAGCGAACTGCTTGAAACGCATTGCCGCATCGTTTCGATAACCCAGGCTTTGGGGTATGGTAAGCGGCGACCTGGCCGTAGCTGTCAGCTGATTTGAAAACTTCCCTTCGGAGTAGTAACAGATGGAGAGATAAAGCACATCCCGCGGTGCAAAATGAAACTGCGCCTGTACCGTATGACCGAGCGCCCAGAATCGCTGTTCCTTCTTGAAGCTGCGCTGCAGCCCGAAATCCGTAGCGATGCTGAACCCGATCGCCTGTGCGTTCGCATAGCCTGCAACTGAAAGCCATACCAGGAGAGCTAATAGCGACCGTTTCATTGATACAATGATAAGAAAAAAACGCCCCGCGAAGCGGGGCGTTCCAATAAGATCTTCTTTATTTTATTTAACGATCTTGAGTTCTTTGATGATGTTGGTGGCCCCGCCCAATTTATCAATGCACCAGAGCACATAGCGAATGTCAACATTGATGGTACGGTTAAGGTTCTTGTCAAAAGCGAGCTTATGGCTCAGCGCCTCGTAATTTCCGTCGAAGGCCAAGCCGATCAGTTCGCCCCTGCCATTGAGAACGGGTGATCCGGAGTTACCACCGGTGATGTCGTTGTTGGTGATGAACCCGATAACCAGGTCCTTGCGGATGGGATCGATGTACTGGCCAAAATCCTTCTTTTTGAGCAGCTCGATCTGCTTGGCAGGGAGGTCAAACTCGTAATCTCCCGGCTTGTATTTTTCGAGGATGCCTTTCGAGGTAGTTACATAGTCGTAGCTCACGGCATCCCTGGGCTTATAAGATCTTACGCTGCCGTAGCTCACCCGCATTGTGAAGGTAGCGTCGGGGTACATCATTTTTGCTTTCACGGGATCCATTGCCATCACTCCTTTCAGGTAGAGGCGCCCGAATTCCGCATTCTTCGAAGTGAATTGTTGGTACAGCGGCAGGTATTTGCCCGTGTAATTCTTGTAATAGCTGCTTGCGTAATAATAGGCCGGG
>CAMLEM010000292.1 GCA_946479005.1 uncultured Chitinophagaceae bacterium
TTGCCGCGCCATAGTTGTTGGCAATGGCGTAATGAGAGCCTGTACCTCCCGTACGGGTATTAACGACAACATTATTTTTTATATCCACCGGCGCCGTCTTAGCTGTTGAGGTGAAATCCGTACGCGCGATACCAAAGCTGGGTTGCGCGCCGGAAGCAGCCGTTCCGCCAATGAAGATCGAGTTGAACCAGATATTCACGGTGGGATTGGGTGTGGAACCGTGGTTACCATTAATTCCTATGAAGGCTGTATTCGTTGTTTGTCCTGAGCCGAGTGAGATCATATTGTTCACAATGGTCAGACCCGTGGTACCGGAACGAACAATGATACCCGCAGCCACGCCGGGTGCAGTTACGGAAGTAGCCGTGCTGGCATTGGTGATATTAAAGATCCGGTTATTGGAGATGGTGGGCGTGGTCGATTGCGCAAGCGCGATACCTGCAGAGATCGTAGCTACCGTACCTGTATTCAGACAGGAAATATTTGAAATGACGTTATTCGAAACCACTCCATTGATACCCGGGAAGTAATGGATGCCGGCTGCAGCTGTCAGGCCGCTGGTCGCTCCTGTAAGACTGGAATTGGTAACGATATTCGTTATGGTATTGCCGCTGATGTTGAAAGATGCAGTGGTGCTGGAGGTAGTGGATGTGAAGATCCCCCTGGCATTACCCGCACCCGTTCCCATCGAAGCGAAATTCCGGATCTCATTGTTTGTATAATTTGCGATCGCGGGCACTGCCGTGGAATTGATACCGATCGCCACAGTGGCGCTGGTGGAAGTTCCTGAAGCAGCGGCGAGCATATTGTTTGCCGTGGCATTACCGATGGTATTCCCGTCGATCGTCATTGAAGCGGCAGAACCTGAAACGCTGATACCCACTACGCTGCCGGAAATGGTCGCCGTGGTTCCTGTGGAAGTTAAGGCTCCCAGCTGGTTATTATTTATCGATACAGTGTTTGTAGAAGAGGAATGGATCCCCACCACCACGCCAAGTGAAGTGGATGAGGTCCCCAGGAGAGATCCTGTTCCGCTCGTGGCGCCGATCACGTTATTCGTAATGCTCGCATTACCGCTGGTGAGGTTGATCCCGCAAAGGATGCCATTAGTGGTGGTAGCTCCACTGCTGGTGGTCAGGGATATATTAGCAACAGTGTTGTTGCTGATGATACTGTTTGTCCCCCCTGCCGTGAATGAACCATTGATTCCTATAAATCTCAAAGCCACCGTGGATGTCAGTATCATCGTTCCGGTTTCCGCCACACTGGCAAACCCGATCACATTGTTCGAGATCGTGTATCCCGAACCGGAGGTGACATTAATTCCGTTGGCAGTATTGGCTGTCGTTGCCGTACGGGTCGCCGTCTGGTAAACACGGTTGCCAGTAATGGTCCAGCCACTATTGCCCGCGCCGAGGCTGATGCCATTGAATACCGTCGCCGCGTTGAAAGCATCGGTGATGATATTGTTGATGAGCTGGCCGCCCGAATTATCGATCGCAGCGCTGGTGCCGATGGAAAGAATTCCGTTGGTGGGAAGGTTTGCGCCGGCAGCACTGATCAGGTTATTCGAGATCTCGTTCCCGTCATTACCTGTTGCGATTCCACCGCTGAATAAGACAACCCCGCTTGCTGTTGTGGTTCCGGCTCCGAGAATCATACAGGTGGTAACCTTATTATCAGAAGCGTCGGCCGAGAAACGTATGGTGCTCGCTGCCGTGGTTGAAGTATTGATGATGGAAAGCTGCGAGGGACCTGCGCCACCTGCACGACCGTCGATCGTTACATTCGTAGCACCCACAAAATCGATCGTTGCCCCGGGATCGGAACTGGTAATCACCAATCCTACGGCACCGGCCTCAGGCCTGATGGTAAGTGTATTCGGATTCGCACAGGCGATGGGCCCGATTGTGATCGGGAAAACCTCGCCGCCACTGGTGTATGCAGCCTGGAGTTCCAGGATCACATTACCCGCAAGGCCATTCAGCGCCACATCCGTAAGAGCTGCTGTTAAGGTCGGGTAATTTCCTGTGGGACCAACTGTACGTGTACCGGTCAAACTACAGGTAGTGGTTGTTGTACTGCCCGACAGCGGAGCTGTGGACAGGTAAGCCGGTCCACCCGAGCAGGCCAGTGAATTATAGGAATAGATCCAGTAGTAGAATGTTGTGCTTTGCGGCAAGCCCGTGCTCGCAAATATGGTGGAATTGCTGTTTGAAACAACGGTTCCGCCCAGGGCTGAACTTCCGACCGTGTAAACTGTGCCGTCAACCGGGTTGGAAGGAGGTGCCGCAGTTGTGGTTTGAACAACCAGGTATCCTGAAGGAGAACCTGCAGCTGCCGTAAAGGATCCTCCGATCGCCCCAGCTCCGGGGAACAGCGTCAACGCTGTGGGTTGGGCAGAGGGCGCAACACAGGGAGGCGGGGGATTAAAAGTATAAGTTTGACCGGAGGCCGGTTTTGTTGCAACACTAGATTGGTTATAAAATACAGTGGCGTTATTGGCC
Organism: uncultured Chitinophagaceae bacterium; assembly: GCA_946479005.1. Next base: position 2,508 of record CAMLEM010000292.1, read on the forward strand.
GCGCCCGGAGTGGGTGTAGCCCAGTTACCACCGGATAGAACGCTCAAATTATTATAATCCGTATTAGAGCTGCCACGCAATCCCACTTCACCATTATTGGAACTGGTTGCACTGACCGCATCTGTCCAGGTACCATATACCATTTCAATGTGGTTGGTACCCTGGTAAAGCTTTACCTGCATTTCAATTCGCTCTGCATTCACCGTGGTACTGTTATACCGCCTGGCATTTGTCCATTGCACGGTAAACACTCCTCCCGAGCTTTCATAATCCACACTTCCCGTGGGAGCCGTGTTTTGACTCTGAAGGTCTCTTGCCCAGGGGGCAATGACCCCGGCCGCGCCAGAGGATCCGGAGATCGGAGTATAACCTGAAGTGCTTGTACCAAATGTCAGGTAACCATTGGGATGAACGAATACCGAAGTGTAGTCCACATCATTGAACCTGAACGTGAATCCCAGGTTCACCGACACGGCAGAATTATCATCCCAGCTACCTGTATAAATATTGGTAGGGGAAGAAAGAGGGGTGTAGGTACCGGAACTTGCAGAGAAGATGTAATTGGCCACCTGGGCCTGGCTGGCTGATACAAAAAGAGCAGAGATGATCAGCAGGAAGTAGATTTTCCTCATAATCAGAGTTTGGTGAATTGAATGGTGACAAAGGCAAAGCGGAAATTAATGAAATTTTAATATCCACCAAGTTTAACCGGAATTATTTTAATTGATTTTGATCAAACCACTACATTGATCATCTTATTCTTTACATAGATGACCTTCCTGGGTGGTTTTCCTTCCAGCCATTTTTGTACAACGGGATCCGTCAAGAGTATTTCTTCCACTTCTTTTTGCGTGGCCTCCAGGGAAATTTTCAGTTCTGTTCGTGTCTTTCCATTGATGGCAACCGGGTAGGTCTTGCTGGTTTCACGAACAAACTTCTCCTGGAAAACCGGGTAGGGAGCATCCAGGATGCAGCTGCTGTTACC
>CAMLEM010000293.1 GCA_946479005.1 uncultured Chitinophagaceae bacterium
GAATATCTGAATAGATCTCCTGCTGTGATCGCCATTTGTATATCGGCAGACCGAAAGTGGATTCCGTAATGAAGCAATGGCATCGCAAGGGTTCGAATTCACCGCTGAGCCCATCATTCTCCAGTTTATAATCGCCACTGAAGACCCACACCTCGCCCTGGTATTCCACGCGAACCTGGGATGAGCCGATGATGTGGCCTGCGGGGTGAAGGGATACATTCACACCATTGATACGGATCGTCTTTCCCCAGTCCAGGGTCTGCACATTTACATCTCCCAGCCTTTGGAAAAGTAGTGGTTTAGTATGGGGATGGCTCAGGTAGTTCCGGCTGCCCATACTGGCGTGATCACTGTGTGCGTGGGTGATGACAGCCAGGTCCACCGGCTGCCAGGGGTCAATATGGAATTTCCCAATGGGGCAATAAAGCCCCTTCGAGGTGAACTCGATCAGCTGCATCAGGAAAAGCTATGAAAATTGTATGCCTGAAAGGGGTGGGATCAGTTATTCACTGCCTTAATCACACCGTCCTGCCATTTCAGAAAGTAAAGCTTCTTGTTCTCGAAATAATCCAGCGATTTATTTTCCCTGTTGAGCACAGGTTGAACATCAAAGTCCGTGAAAACCCGGTAAAGCCTGCTTCCGAGGTTTGATCCCAAGTCGGGCCCGAACTGCATCAGGAGCTTCGCATATTTCCAGGTAACCTCATAACCGCGGAATACCATATCGCTGGGACGGGCATACATTACTTTATTAAAATGGCTCGTAATTCCCTGGCTCAGCTTATCCACTTTGGCATTGTAGAAGGGCGTACTGTAAATGAATTCAATTCCCTTGTATTCAGGTTTTGAAAAGTCACGGATATTATCCCAGGTTGGCATTCCCATTACAGTGGAGTTATATCCCTGCTTTTTTAAAATGGCGAGCTGGCGTACAAGTCTTTTTCCAAATTCCTCGTCCAGCGTTCCGGCCAATACCAGTGTCTGCTGGTTGCTGTCGAGATGTCTTCTCAGCTGAACCACCTGGAAACTGTCGGTAAGGTCCACATACTTTAATTTTAAGGGAATTCCCGCCGTATTATTTCCAAAATCATCAAAAAACATTTTCAGCCTGTCTTCGAGAGGTCCTTTTTTTCGGAAAACGACGATCGGGTCGAGGGCGTAATATTTTTGAAGGTATTTGTAGATCCCCTCTGCCTGTGTTCTCAACGTAGGGTTAAGGATCACATAAAAAGGATTGTCGTCCACGCCCGACTCATTGGGAAGATTGGCATTGATGACAGGAATGTTATTCCTCAGGGCGGCATCAGCGAATATGCGGGTCTCCGCCGTTGTTGAGTGAGTAATGATGAGTCCTACACCCGCATTTTCCGCTTCGGAGATCTGTTCGCCGAGGGTTTGTTTTGCGGAACGTGTATCATAAACGAAAACCTCAAGCTTTGCACCTTCCTTATTCAGGGAATCCAGTGCGAGCTGCGCGCCTTCATAAAATTCAAGGCCGGGGTTGATGAATTTGGGAAGCACATTCCTTCCATACCTGTATTCATCGAACTGGTCAAAAGCTGAATCAAGATAAAGGGGCGCAAAGATGGCAAGTTTGAAGGTCCTGCTGCTGCTGTCCTGCGCATTCAGCTGCACGAACATCATCATCGCCATCAAAAAGCCGAAGATTCTTTTCATCATATTTACAAAGCTTATTCTTATTCCCATTCGATGGTTGCCGGGGGCTTGCTGCTGATATCGTACACCACGCGATTGATCCCCCTGACATTATTGATGATCTCGTTCGACACATTGGCGAGAAAATCATAAGGCAGGTGGGCCCAGTCTGCCGTCATCCCGTCCACACTCGTTACCGCCCTCAGGGCCACCGTAAATTCATAGGTTCTTTCATCACCCATCACACCCACGGATCTTACCGGTAAAAGGATGGCTCCGGCCTGCCATATCGTTGCATAGAGACCATTATCTTTCAGGGCTTTAACATAGATATCATCCGCCTGCTGCAACAAGTGTACCTTTTCTTCCGTGATCTCGCCCAGTATCCTGATTGCCAGTCCCGGGCCCGGGAAGGGGTGTCGCTGGATCAGTTCGGCTGGAATGCCCAATTCGAGGCCCACCTTCCTCACCTCATCCTTAAAAAGGCTCCGTAATGGTTCCACCAGCTGCAAATGCATTTTTTCGGGCAAGCCGCCCACATTATGGTGAGATTTAATGGTTACTGAGGGGCCGTGTACGGAAACGCTCTCGATCACGTCGGGATAGATGGTGCCCTGGCCGAGCATTTCTATGTTACTTAGCTTACCCGCTTCCTCCTGGAAAATGTCGATGAATAATTTCCCGATGGTCTTTCTTTTTTCTTCGGGATCTGTTTTTCCCGCAAGGGCTGAATAAAATCTTTGCCTGGCATCCACCCCTTCCACGTTCAACCCGAGTTTCGCGTAAGCGATAAGTACGTTGTTGAATTCATCTTTTCTCAATACACCATTGTCCACGAAGACCCCGTGTAACCGGTCGCCGATCGCCCGGTGGATCAGGGTGGCAGCAACCGTTGAATCCACGCCCCCGCTGAGCGCCATTATAACGTGACGCTCGCCGATCTTTTCTTTCAGCTCTCTTACCGTATCGGTAATGAAATGAGCTGGGGTCCAGTCCTGGCTGCATCCGCATATGCTCACAAGGAAATTATGCAGGATCTTTTTTCCTTCTTTGGAATGATAGACCTCCGGGTGGAACTGCACGCCGTAGAGGGGCTTGTCTGCAGTTCCATTTTTTTTGAACGCTGCAATCGGGATGCTCTCTGTAGTGGCAAGAAGCTCGAAGCCCTCGGGGAGCTCCCTGATGCTGTCGCTATGGCTCATCCATACCTGGCTTTCGGCAGATACGTTTTCCAGGAGCACATCATTCTTTTTCTTTGTGAGGATGGCCCTGCCATATTCCCTCTTATTGCTTTTTGCTACCAGGCCCCCGTACTTCTTTGCCGTGAGCTGAGCGCCATAACAAACACCCAGTACGGGCACCTGCCCAATCATTCCCGCGATATCCGCATCCGGCGCCTTTTCCTCGTTCACGGAAAAGGGAGAACCGGAAAGAATAATGCCTTTTAGCCCGGGTTCGTAATGGATCTTTTTATGAAAAGGGATGATCTCGCAATACACGTTTGCCTCTCGTACGGCTCTCGCGATCAATTGGGTGTACTGGGAGCCAAAATCGAGGATCAGGATCTTTTCGGTCATTGTGCTGCGAAGGTAAAAAAATCCCTCCCGCTTGCGTAACCTTAGTTTCAGGTCCTGCGTCGAAAGGGTATATTTGAACTTAAACACCACCAATATGAAAAATATCCTCTTCTTTTCCCTCGTTATCCTGGTCGCGGCTTCATCCTGCCGCCGGGTTTTTGGCAAGAGAGTGAATGGCAGCGGGAATATCACCACCGAAACACGGCAGGTGAGCGGGTTCAGCTCCGTGGATGTGAGCGCCACAATAGATGTTTACCT
>CAMLEM010000294.1 GCA_946479005.1 uncultured Chitinophagaceae bacterium
ATCGACCAGGATGTCATTGAGCTTATCAGGGATTTCCAGGAAGTCCAGGCGCCGGGAAGGAACATCACCTGCAAAACCGTTGGATTCCGTGACCGTTATGGCATCGCGAATACAGACAACGTGCAATCGGTGAGGGAATACATTCCACGGTATCATACGGTGATCAACCGAAAGCCCGTTCCCAGGGCCTTTTCCCCGGAAGTGGTTTCACAGGAGGATTCCTGAATGCAGGTCATTTCGACACTTTTGCCCAGGTATCCTTAAGGGTGACCGTTCGATTAAAGATCATCTGGCTGGGACTGCTGTCTTTATCCAGGGTGAAGTATCCTTTGCGGAGGAACTGGTATCGTTCTTCAAAGCGGGCTTTTGCCAATTCGGGCTCGGCTACCGCGTGTTGCACAATACGCAGGGAATCGGGGTTAATGTGATCGATGAATTCGCCTTCCGCTTTCATTGGGTCCTCCACCTTAAAGAGCCTGTCGTATTCACGGATCTCCACGGAAACTGCCGTTTTTACGCTCACCCAGTGAAGCGTCCCTTTCACATTGATACCGGAGCTGTCGTTCCCACTCCGGCTCTCGGGGATATAGGTGCAGCGGATCTCGGTGAGCTTCCCGGCTTCGTCTTTGATCACTTCCTCGCAGCGGATGATATAGGCACCTTTCAATCTCACCATTTGCCCTGGTGCCAGCCGGAAATATTTTTTGGGAGGGTTTTCCATAAAATCTTCTCTTTCGATGAAGATCTCATCAGAGAAGGGGACCTTCCTGTTCCCCGTCGCAGGATCTTCAGGATTGTTCTCGATCTCCATCATCTCGTCTTCGGCATCAGGCGGGTAATTGGTGATCACCAGCCTGACGGGATCAAACACCACCATTCTTCGAAGGGCGATCTTGTTAAGCTGTTCCCTGACGCAGAATTCGAGGAGACTGAGTTCCGTGGAGGTGTCTCTTTTCCCGATCCCGATCCGGGTGCAGAACTCGCGAATGGCCTCGGGGGGATAGCCTCTTCTTCGCATACCCGTGATCGTTGGCATCCGCGGGTCATCCCATCCTTCCACGAACCGCTCGGTCACCAGTTGAAGCAATCTTCTTTTGCTGGTGACAGTATAATTCAGGTTCCTTCGTGCGAATTCAAACTGGTGGGAGGGGTAGATCTCCAGGTTCTCGATCAGCCAGTCGTAGAGTTCACGGTGCGGTACGAATTCCATCGTGCAGATGCTGTGGGTCACTTTTTCAATGGAATCACTTTGCCCGTGCGCGAAATCGTACATCGGGTAGATGCACCAGGTATCACCGGTGCGGTGGTGATGCGCGTGCTTGATACGGTAAAGTACAGGATCGCGCATCAACATATTGGTATGCGCCATATCGATCCGGGCCCGCAGGGTCCTCGTTCCATCCGGAAATTCTCCCGCCTTCATTCGGTTGAAAAGGTCCAGGTTCTCTTCAACGGAACGGTCCCTAAAGGGGCTGTTCTTCCCGGGTTCGGTAGGGGTTCCCTTCATTGCGGCGATCTCTTCACTGCTGCTGTCATCCACATAGGCCAACCCTTTTTTGATCAGCTGGACGGCAAATTCAAAAAGCTGGGGAAAATAATCCGATGCATAATATTCATTCTTCCATTTAAAACCCAGCCACTGGATATCTTCCCGGATACTGTCCACGTATTCGGTCTCCTCCGTACTTGGATTGGTGTCATCAAAACGGAGGTTGGTATGGCCGGGGTACTTCTGGGTAAGCCCGAAATTCAGGCAAATGCTCGAGGCGTGACCGATATGCAGGTAGCCATTGGGTTCGGGTGGAAAGCGGGTGACAATGGATTTATACTTGCCGGTAGCCAGGTCTTCTTCTATGATCTCTTCCAGGAAATTCGGGCCCTGGGCTTCACTCAGCCCCTCTTTCCCGGGTTTTGGGGATTCTGCACTCATTAAGCAAAGATAATCAAGGGAAAAACTTTAAAATTTTTGGCAGTGTATTATTAATTAGTATTTTAGTTGCCTGCAAATTCCAATACCTCAGAACTGCCAGTTTCCGCTCCCGCCTTCAATTTAAAACCAAAACTTGTGTTTATGCGATTCAAACTCTACGTTTCCGTGCTTGCGTTTATCTGTTTGCTTGGTGTTTCACGGATAAATGCTCAAACAGCAGCCCAGTACATTTTTAGCACTTCTACAGGCGCATCGCTTGACCCGATGTCAGGAGCAACTACCGTGATCGCTTCCAGTGTGGACGATAGCCCTTCGCCTCTTCAGAACATCGGGTTCACATTCACTTATATAGGCACGGCATATACACAATATTCCGTGACGCCGGACGGCTTTTTAAAGCTTGGTTCACCCGCCACGGGGGGTGATTTCAGTAATTCCTTCAGTGATGCCACAAACCTGCCTAAGTTGATGCCCCTTTGGGATGATTTTGCCACAGGGACAAACGGTTCTGTGACTACAGTCCTGATAGGTTCAGCACCCAACCGGATCCGGGTGGTCCAATGGTTCGTTACCATTCCCCGGAATACTTCCGGTCCTGCGAATGCCACTTTCCAGGTCTGGATGTATGAAACATCAAACCGCATCGAGTATCGTTACGGAGCGGCAACCGGTAATCAGCCTTCCGCTTCAATAGGTATTAACGGGCCAACCACAGCGAGTTTCCTTTCGGTCACCGCGCCTTCGCATATAGCCAGCAATGCAATTGCAAATAATGCTGTGAATGCGTATCCGGGATCAGGCAGGATGTATGTTTTTACCCCTCCTTCAGGGCCCAATATGATCTCCGGCGGTGCCACCATTATTGCTGAAAATTGTACGAATGGCGTATTGGATCCCAATGAAACCGTGACCATTAGTTTCTGCGTTCAGAATAATGGTGTTGCTCCAACTGTCAACCTCGTTGGAACATTACAGGCTACAGGAGGTGTTACATCACCTTCAGCTCCACAGAACTATGGCGTGGTAACCAATGGTGGTGCACCCGTATGCAGGAATTTCACATTTACACCTTCGGGAGCCTGCGGGTCCACCGTCACGGCCTCCATACAATTACAGGACGGAGCCGATGACCTCGGCACCATCACCTATACATTCACAATGGGAACGCTGAACAATGTGATGAGTGAGAATTTTGACGGGGTTTCTGCCCCGGCCCTTCCTGCAGGATGGACGACATCCAACAGTGGTGTTGCCGGCGTGAATTGGGTAACCTCAAATGCAGGAAACCCTCCACCAGCGGCATTTAGTGCGCCGAACTCCGCCTTTGTTCCCAATCAAACCAATATCAGCGATAATCGTCTTGAATCACCGAGCATATTCATATCCACGAGCAGCGCCCGTGTCAGCTTCAGGAACAATTTCAATTGGGAGAGTGGTTTTGATGGAGGTGTTCTTGAAATATCCATAGGAGGTGGCGCATTTACTGACATCATCACCGCCGGCGGTAGTTTTAACTCTGGCGGTTACACCGGAACGATCAGTACCTCCTTTGGTAA
>CAMLEM010000295.1 GCA_946479005.1 uncultured Chitinophagaceae bacterium
TTCCGGCCTCAAACTGAAAGTGGCCACGAATTATTCGGGCTTGCAGATGGACAACGTGCACGGCCTGATCAATAGCCTTTCAAAGGAAAAGATCAGGGAATACCTGCAGGAGGGACTTGAATTTCCAACCTATGACATTGCCGGGTTTTCTTACAAGGAAAGAAAAAGTTTCGATCCTGCCATCAGCGAAGAGCTGGAGATCTTCGTTTCCAGCTATGCTACCCAAACCGGCAAAAGGATCTTTATCGTGCCCAATGTGATGAATCGCTGGAACCGGCGGCTGGCCATCTCCGCAGAAAGGAAATTCGATGTGGTGCTCTCCCAGGGATTCCGGGATGTGGATAGCATCAGCATCGAGATCCCCCCGGGATATACTGCTGAATCCATCCCCCAGGAGATGAACTTAAAAACACCGTTTGGGGTTTATGTGAGCAAAACACAGGTGGAAGGAAATAAGATCCTTTATTACCGCCAGTTCATCCACCACGACGGACGGTTCCCCGCCGCCTCTTATGCTGAGCTGGTGAAATTTTACGAACAGGTATATAAAGCGGACCGATCCCGCCTTGTTTTGGTTCGCAACTCCTAATTTTACCGGAACCAAACCGCTGCGATGAACCTCTCTGCCTCAGACATCATTGTCTTCCTCACTTATTTTGTGATCGTTTCCATTTATGGATACTGGATCTATAAGCGGAAAAGGAATACCCTCAACGATTCGAAGGATTTTTTCCTCGCCGAAGGATCCCTGACCTGGTGGGCCATTGGGGCTTCGCTGATCGCTTCCAATATTTCGGCGGAGCAGTTCATTGGAATGAGCGGGGCAGGCTTTTCACTGGGGCTGGGGATCGCTTCTTACGAATGGATGGCAGCGCTCACCCTGATCATCGTGGCCGTGTTCTTTATGCCACTGTACCTGAAGAACAAGATCTATACGATGCCGCAGTTCCTGCGGCAGCGTTACGATGAACGGGTCAGTACCATTATGGCGGTATTCTGGCTCTTGCTCTATGTATTGGTGAACCTCACTTCCATTATCTATCTCGGCGCGCTCAGCCTGCAGCATATGCTCGGGGCTCCTTTTTTCTGGTGTGCGCTCGGCCTGGTCGTCTTCGCGATCTTCATCACCCTGGGTGGAATGCGGGTGATAGGTTATACCGATGTGATCCAGGTATTCGTGCTGGTGATCGGTGGACTGGCCACCACCTATCTCGCCCTGGACCTTGTATCCACCCGCGTGGGAACGGGAGAGGGGGCGATGGAAGGACTCTCACTGCTAAGGCAGCAGGCTCCTGATCATTTTCATATGGTTTTTGAAAAAGGAAAATATGCCGTGCACAACGGCCAGGGCGGGATGGATGATCCCTGGAACCAGTTACCGGGCATTGCGGTGCTAATCGGCGGAATGTGGATCGCCAACCTCAGCTACTGGGGCTGTAACCAGTACATCACGCAGCGGGCCCTCGGCGCCAGCCTCCCTACCGCGAGGAAAGGTCTTTTATTCGCCGCCTTCCTGAAATTATTAATGCCGCTCATCGTGGTGATACCCGGCATCGCCTGTTATGTGCTGTTTCAAAACCAGGCGCCGGAGATCAGCAATGGCATCGTGGAGAATGGCGTGGTAAAACCTGACAATTCCTATTCGATCCTTTTGAATCTTTTGCCGGCGGGTTTGAAAGGACTTGCCTTTGCGGCCCTGACGGCAGCCATCGTTGCCTCCCTCGCGGGAAAATCGAACAGCATCGCAACGATATTTTCACTGGACATCTACAAGCGGTTTGTAAATAAGAACGCTACGGACAGGATGCTGGTGACCACGGGCAGGGTAGTGATCATTGCCGGTTTCGTGATCGCGCTGGCCATCGCGCCTGCATTGAAGAGTTTCGGACAGGGATTCACCTATATCCAGGAGTTCACGGGTTTTGTAACGCCCGGCATTCTCGCAATGTTCCTGATGGGATTTTTCTGGAAGCGGGCCAACTCCAATGGCGCCCTCGCCGCTACGGTCATCAGCATTCCGCTATCCGCATTGCTGAAATACACCATTCCCTCCCTTCCGTTTATGAACAGGATGGGATGGGTTTTCCTCGCCTGCGTGGCGCTGATGGTACTATTCGGAGTCCTGGATCCCAGGTCGAAGGATAATCCAAAGGCCCTGGAGGTTAAATCTTCGATGTTCAGGGTGCCTATGAGCTTTGCCATCGGATCCATCATCGTCATTGCCATCCTCGCAGCCCTCTACCTTGTTTACTGGTGATAAAACCGGGCCCCTCTTTCATTCCCGGGATTCGGAACTCGTGGGTGAAAGTACCGTGTCCTCTAGCCCTCAGTGGTTAAAAAAACTGTGTCCCCTCTCATTTAAAATGCCTTTCTATCAGTTTCCCTCATTAAATCCTGAAGTTCAGTCAGATTCCACCCCATCTGCCTGCCAGTTTAGCCTAAAATTTGTGCTGGATTGTTATTTGAGAACCATTGCATATGAACTTAGGAAACTTTACCATAAAGGCGGCTGAAGCCTTCCAGCAGGCGCAGCAGCTTGCATTCAATGCGGGGAATCCCAACATTGAAACGGAGCATATCCTCAAGGCCCTGCTCGAACAGCAGGATTCCCCTGTTGATTACCTGCTCAAGAAGAATAACGTTACACTCAACCTGCTTGATACCAAACTGGATGAACTGATCGATAGATTGCCAAAAGCATCTTCCGATCCGGCCCAGTCGATCAGCCGCGAGGCCAATAACGTGGTATTGCGAGCAGGCGCTGCGCTCAAACAGTTCAATGATGAATTTGTAACCCCCGAGCATTTGTTGCTTGCCATCGTGCAGGGAAATGATGCGGCGGCCAAACTTTTGAAGAATGCAGGATTAACTGACAAGGGGCTCATTACCGCGATCAAGGATCTTCGTAAAGGAGAAACCGTCACCTCTCAAACCCAGTCGCAGGAATTCAACGCGCTGAACAAATATGCCAAGAACCTCAATGAGCTGGCCAGGGAGGGAAAACTGGATCCCGTGATCGGTAGGGATGAAGAGATCCGCAGGACCCTGCACATTCTATCCCGCAGAACCAAGAATAATCCCATTCTCGTGGGCGAGCCCGGCGTGGGTAAAACCGCCATCGCTGAGGGCATCGCGCATCGAATCATTGATGGCGATGTGCCGGAGAACCTCAAATCCAAGATCATCTACGCCCTGGATATGGGGTTGCTTATCGCCGGCGCGAAGTATAAAGGTGAGTTTGAAGAAAGGCTGAAGGCCGTAGTGAAGGAAGTGAGCGGCAGTGATGGTGAGATCATCTTGTTCATAGATGAGATTCACACCCTGGTGGGTGCCGGAGGGGGAGAAGGCGCGATGGATGCCGCCAATATCCTGAAACCCGCATTGGCGCGCGGAGAGCTTCGCGCCGTGGGTGCCACTACGTTAAATGAATACCAGAAATTTTTTGAGAAGGATAAGGCCCTGGAACGCCGTTTCCAGA
>CAMLEM010000296.1 GCA_946479005.1 uncultured Chitinophagaceae bacterium
CGTGCACGACACGGCACACAAGCTGGGGATCCCGACGCACTGCACGCTTCTGTACGGCCACGTCGAGACCTACGAGGAGCGCGTCGAGCACCTCCTGATGCTCCGCGAGCAGCAGGACCGGACCGGCGGCTTCAATACTTTCATCCCCCTGAAATTCCGGAATAAGGATAATGATATGAGCGATGTGCCCGAAACCAGCCTGGTGGAAGATATGAGGATGTATGCCATCGCCCGGATCTACCTCGATAATTTCCCGCACCTGAAAGCTTACTGGCCTATGCTAGGCAGGCAGAACGCGCAGTTATCTTTATCCTTTGGTGTGGATGACATTGACGGGACCATTGATGATAGTACGAAGATCTACAGTATGGCCGGGTCTGAAGAACAATCTCCCACGATGACAAGCGCCGAGATCCGTGAATTGATCAAACAAGCCAGGCGGGTTCCTGTTGAAAGAGACACGCTGTATAATGTGATTTAAAATACAATTCTCAATGTTCAATACGCAACTGTGAAGGTTAATCTTATAACCTGAAAATTTGGGTATTGAACATTGAGAACTGAAAAATTTGTATCCCTGCGGGCTACATCATTGGCTTATCTTCCAGGTCTCCCGGGTCTTCTCCTGTTGCACGAGGTTCATCTGTCTCGGCGATCTTGTCGGCATCCACGTTAAATTTTTTCTCCTTATCATTTTCTTTCTTCGTTTTTTGCTGGGGCTCTTTCTTAGTAACCATATCGCGATCGTCATCTTCTTCCACGGGGGGTGTGGGGGGACGATTGCTCAGGTTGCGGATCTGTGGCGCTTCTGAAGCAGCGACTTCAATGGCAGGTGAGGACACTCTCACTGAGTTGTTCTTTCGAGTTGTTGCACGGGCCGCTTTTTTGGGAGCGGATTTCCTGGCTGCCTTCTTCCTGGCAGGGGCTGCTTTTTTCGTCGCTGCTTTTTTCTTTGCTGTTTTCTTTTTCGCGGTTTTTTTCTTCGCTGCTTTTTTGGAAGGTCTTTTACTGGCCGCCTTCTTTTTTACTGATGTTCTTCTTTTCGCAGCTTTCTTTTTGGCGGCTTTCTTCTTCGCTGCTTTCTTTTTAGGGGCAGCTCTTCTTTTCACAGTTTTTTTCCTGGCTTTTTTAGTGGATGAATTTCTTTTGGCACTGCGGCCCCTGGCTGATTTTTTCTTTGTTGCCATATAATTGATTTTGCAGTTGACGAAGGATCGTGGTGGGTTGATGAAGTTACAGCAAATAAATATTCAAATCAATCTGCCATTGTGAAAATTACAATAGAACACGGATGACGCGGATGACACCCTTCGACATCACCCAGGGACCTCGGATTTTCACGGATAGATATGCTTCAAATTCCCGTATATCCTTGTTCCATCCTAACACTCAGGAAGGCTTAGGGGCACATTGATGGCCAGGCCCCCGTCAGCGGTCTCCTTGTACTTAAAATCCATATCCCGGGCGGTGTCCCACATCGTTTTAACGACGGCATCCAGGGAGACCTTTGCAAAATCCGGCATACTTTGCATAGCCAGCTGGCTGGCTGTAATGGCCTTGATGGCGCCCATGGTATTGCGTTCGATACAGGGTACCTGAACGAGGCCGGCAATGGGGTCGCAGGTCAAACCCAGGTGGTGCTCCATCGCGATCTCGGCGGCCATCATCACCTGGCGTTGAGAGCCTCCCATCACTTCCGTTAATCCCGCGGCAGCCATCGCCGAGGAAACCCCGATCTCTGCCTGGCAGCCTCCCATCGCTGCAGAGAGCGTGGCCCCTTTTTTGAAAATACTGCCTATCTCGGCGGCTGTAAGCAGGAACTGTACGATCTTATCCTCCCTGTTCGCGTCGGAAAAGGTGACGTAATAAAGTAAAACAGCCGGGATCACTCCAGCCGCCCCATTGGTGGGAGCAGTTACCACCCGGCCAAATGAAGCGTTTTCCTCATTCACCGCCAGGGCAAAGCAGCTTACCCAGTCGAGGATATAGGTAAAATCCTGTCCTCCCGACCGGATGGCAGACACCCAGGAATCGAAATCATTATAGGTTTTGCCGGCAATAAGCTTTTTATTTAACCCCGATGCGCGACGTTTAACCTGCAGCCCTCCCGGAAGGATCCCGCTCGTGTGCGACCCCCGGTAGATGCATTCACGCATCTCCTTCCAGATATTCAACAAACCTTCCCTGGTCTCATTTTCATTACGCCAGGCAGATTCATTTTCGAGGACGATCTCGTGTACCTGCATACCGGTCTTCATACACCAGTGAAGGAGATCGTCGGCCTTATTGATGGGAAAGGGAAGTTGTTTTTCATCATTCTTCGCAGCGCCCTCCCCTTCCTTCACCACGAATCCACCTCCCACTGAATAATAGGTCTCGGCCAGGGCCTCGCCCGCCGCTGTAGCCGCCAGGAAACTCAATGCATTGGGATGAAAAGGCAGACTTTCAGTGACAAGAAAATCAATATCGTCGCGGGGATCAAAGTCCACTTCGTGTTGCCCGCCCAGCAGGATCCTTTTCATTTCTGCGATATCCCTTACCCGCGGCTCGATCTGGTCCACAGCGAAGGTCACAGGATCTTCGCCCGCCAGGCCAAGCTGAATGGCTACATCCGTGCCGTGGCCCTTCCCGGTTTTTGCCAGCGAACCATAGAGAAGCACTCTGATACTCCTGACGTCTTGTAAAATATTCTTCTCGCGGAGAGATTCTACGAAACGCTGGGCGGCACGCCAGGGACCCAGGGTATGCGAACTGGAGGGACCTACCCCGATCTTGAAAATATCAAAAACTGATATGGATTCGTTTGACAAAAAGAAAGGGTTTAATCTTCAAAAATACAAACAAAAACCCCGATGCCTGAGCACCGGGGCCGGTTAAAAGCAGATAGTCGCAGCTATTGTATGTCCACTAACTCAATCTCAAAATACAGTATGGCATTGGAAGGAATGTTTCCGCGGAATTCACAGCCATAAGCAAGGGAGGATGGGATCACCACGCGGATCTTGCCTCCTTCCTGGATCAACGGTATGGATATCTGCCATCCGGGGATCAGGGTGCCCAGGATCCATCCTGTCTGGGTCTCATCCGGCTGGGTCTCGAAAACCGTCCCATTCTCCAGGCGCCCTTCATATTTCACAAATATCTTCGAACTGGAACTGGCGGTCATTCCCGCGCCGCCATTGACGATTTCCAAAAGCACACCGGAGCTGTGTTGTGACCAGTTCATTCCCCTGGCATTGGCCATAGCCTCCATCCGGGCCTGTTCGCTGGCCACGGTCTTGGTCAAACAATTATCATCTCCATCGATCCTGCAGCCGGCAAGGAAAATAGCAGAAGCGGCGAGGGTCAAAATGATTTTTTTCATTATATAATTATATTATTTCGAATAATTAACAGACTACATCCACTCCCAAAACGCTGCATTTACCCTCCCTCACGGGCCTTTAATTCCCGGTACTGCTGCTCGTGCTGGT
>CAMLEM010000297.1 GCA_946479005.1 uncultured Chitinophagaceae bacterium
TGAACGGGCGCTATATGGTGGGATTGAATAACCTGAACGACCTCGGGAATTCAGAGAAATGGAAGAGCGAAGGGTTCCAGGTTTCACTGGGACTGGCTCTCTGATGGAAGCGGACACAAGACCAGATAATTTTTCTTTGGATTTTGGATATGAAGAGCGCCCTCCCGGGGCGCTTATTCTTTTATACCAAAATGTATGGGTCAAACGAGCGAAATCTCCAGCACTTCTTTCATCGTTTTTACAAAATGGAATTTTACGCCCTTGATGAATTCCGGCTCGATCTCTTCCACATCCTTCTCATTTTGATAACAGAGAACGATCTCTTTGATTCCCGACCGTTTGGCCGCCAGTACTTTTTCCTTGATCCCGCCTACGGGTAGCACCTGTCCGCGCAGGGTGATCTCCCCCGTCATCGCCAGGTAAGGCTTCACACGCTTTCCTGTAAGCGCAGATGCGATGGCGGTCATCATCGTCACGCCGGCGCTGGGACCATCCTTGGGAACCGCGCCTTCGGGTACGTGAATGTGAATATTCTTTTTCTCGAAGAGTTTGGGATCCAGTTTGTATTTCTTCGCGTTCGACTGGAGATAGCTGAGGGCTGTGCTGGCGCTTTCCTTCATCACGTTGCCGAGGTTGCCGGTAAGCCGGAGCTCACCCTTTCCTTCGCTCACACTGGTCTCAATGAAAAGTATGTCACCACCCACATAGGTCCAGGCCAGGCCAACGGCTACCCCGGGCATGTTCACAGCCCGGTAGAGGTCCATTGAAAATTTAGGCTTTCCGAGTATCCTTTCAATATCCTCGGTGTTCAGGCTGCTTTTAAGTTCCCCTTTCATCGCCAGTTCCCTCGCCTGGTTGCGCATAATGGCAGCGATCTGCCGGTCGAGCTCGCGGACCCCACTTTCCCGCGTATAATCCTGGATGATCTTTTCGATCACCTTATCGCTGATCCGGAATGAACTTGCCTTAAGGCCGTGCAATTCTTTTTGCTTGGGAATGAGATGGCGCTTAGCGATCTCTATTTTTTCCTCTACGGCATATCCGCTAAGTTCGATCACCTCGAGGCGATCTCTCAAGGCCGGCTGTATGTTCTGGAAATTATTCGCAGTGGCGATGAACAGGACCTTGCTGAGATCATATTCGGATTCGAGGTAATTATCATAGAAGGTATGGTTCTGCTCCGGGTCAAGCACTTCGAGAAGGGCAGAAGAAGGATCCCCGCGAAAATCATTGCCCACCTTATCGATCTCATCCAGGATCATTACGGGGTTGGAGGTTTTCACTTTACGAAGCGACTGGAGAATACGGCCTGGCATCGCCCCGATATAGGTCTTCCGGTGACCGCGGATCTCGCTTTCATCGTGCAGCCCGCCCAGGCTCAGTCTCACGTATTTTCTGCCAATGGCATTGGCAATGCTTCGGCCCAGCGAGGTCTTACCGATACCCGGGGGGCCGACAAAACAAAGGATGGGACTCTTCATATCGCCTTTCAGCTTCAACACCGCCAGGTATTCAAGTATCCTTTCCTTGATCTTCTTCATCCCATAATGATCCTGGTCGAGGGTTTGGGCGGCGACCTTCAGGTCATAGATATCCTGGGTATAGTCTTCCCAGGGAAGGTCCAGCATCAGGTCGAGGTGATTGTACACCACCGAATAATCGGGAGTGGAAGGGTGCATTCTTTCGAGTTTCTCGATGCCCTTGCGGAACATCTCCTTGGCGGCGGCAGGCCATTTCTTGGTTTCCGCTTTTTTCTGCATCTCCTTTACTTCCTGCGAATTGGCGTCTCCGCCCAGCTCTTCCTTGATGCTTTTCATCTGCTGCTGGAGGAAATATTCGCGTTGCTGCTTGTCGATTTCCGTCCGTGTTTTGGTGGTCACCTTATTTTTCAGCTCCGCAAACTGGAGTTCCTTCTGTAATAACTGCATCAGCAGGTCTGCCCGGTCGCGGATCTTGTTCAATTCAAGCAACCGTTGCTTATCCTTGATATCTGTATTGAGATTGCTGGAAACGAAGTGAATGAGAAAGGAAGGGTTTTCGATATTACGCAGGATGATCGACGCTTCGGTAGGAATATTAGGTGAGAGCTGAACGATATCGGCTGCGAGGTCCTTGATATTCGCCACATAGGCATCGAAATCCGCATCCTTGGGAGATTCCTCTTCTTCGAGCTTTATGATCTTCGCTTTGAAATAAGGATCCTCTTCCAGGATCTCCGTGACCGTGAACCTCGTTTTCCCCTGGATAATGATGGTTGTTCCGCCATCAGGCATCTTGATCATCTTCACGATGCGTGCGACGGTACCGATGGATTCAATATCATTGATGCCGGGGTCTTCCACATTACTGTCTTTCTGCGCCACGACCCCGATCAGCTTATCTCCTTTATAAGATTCGTTCACTGCCTTGATGCTCTTGTCACGGCCGACAGTGATGGGCAGTACAACACCGGGAAATAATACGGTATTTCGCAAAGGGAGCAGGGCTATTTCGGAAGGAATCTCGAGGTCATTCAGGTCTTCCTGGTCGCTTTCATTCAGGGGAATGATCGGCAGAAAATCCATTTCATCTTCTGTTCGTAAAAGAAACTGTTCAATATTTCTCATTTCCATAATAGTCAATCTGACAGTCGCACTTCCCAGGTTTTGTCAGGGGGGTAAAAGTATAACGGGAAATCAGTAATGTCAAGTTTCGTGCCCCCCTGAAATGACTGACAAAATCGTACAATTACCCGTACTAAGATTAAATTCGTGACGTGCGCGTATTTTTTCTCATAGTTTCTCTGATCCCCCTGGCCGCCTGTGCTCAGGTGCTGGGTGGAAACGCTGCATTCAACTTCCTCAAATATTCAGCCACGCCTCAATTGACGGCGCTTGGCGGAGTAAATGTTTCCCAGGTGAACGGAGACCCGGGGCTGGCTTTTTATAATCCTGCCCTGCTGAAACCAACGATGCATACCCGGATGAATGCTGTTTTCAACGACCACTACGGGGGTGTTTCGGTTTATCATCTCTCGATGGCATATGATCTGCCTTCCATTAGAACCAGCTTTCAGTGGGGTATGAATTATTTTAATTACGGGAAGATCAGGGAAACCGACCCCTCTGGGAATGAAATGGGAGAATGGAGACCGATCGATTGGATGATGCAGGTCTCCGCGGCAAGAGCCTATCTCGGGAAATGGAATTATGGGGCCAGCCTGAAATTCTTTCAATCGGATTACGGGCAATATCGTTCCAATGGAGTGGCCGTTGATTTCGGTATCCTTTTCAGTGATACGGCTCACGGGTTTTCTGCAGCGGCGCTCGTGCAGAACCTCGGCACGCAATTCAGGAGGTATGGGGACCTGCAGGAAGACCTTCCCTTCGACCTGCAGTTGGGGCTTTCCAAGAGACTGGTGAAAGCGCCTTTTGGTTTTTCACTGACCGCTCAGCGTTTGAATCGCTTTGATATCACTTATAACGACACC
>CAMLEM010000298.1 GCA_946479005.1 uncultured Chitinophagaceae bacterium
TGTCATCCATCTTGCCGCAGAGTCACACGTTGACCGTTCCATTCTTTCACCCCTGGATTTTGTTTATACGAATATCATCGGCACAGTGAACCTGCTGAACGCGGCGAAAAAACAGTGGGGTGGCTTCGACTCCGCTCAGCCACCGGCAATTGCCCAACCCATCAACCGTTTTTACCACATATCTACCGACGAGGTTTATGGAGCCCTTGGAGATACGGGCCTATTCACTGAGGAAACCCGTTACGATCCACATTCGCCATACAGCGCCTCCAAAGCATCTTCGGATCATTTTGTGAGGGCCTACCACGACACTTATGGTTTGCCCGTGGTGATCAGTAACTGTTCCAATAATTACGGGCCTTATCATTTCCCCGAAAAGCTGATCCCTTTGTTCATCAATAACATCATTCAAAAAAAGCCATTGCCGGTGTACGGGGACGGGCTTTATACCCGCGACTGGCTTTATGTTAAGGATCACGCCATTGCGATCGACCTGGTCTTCCATAAAGGGAAAACAGGCGAAACCTATAATATCGGTGGCTTCAATGAATGGAAGAACATTGACCTGGTGAAGCTGCTTTGTAAGCAGATGGATGAAAAACTCGGGAATGCGCCCGGAACCAGCGAACAGCTCATCACTTACGTGAAGGACAGGCCGGGGCACGACAGGCGTTATGCAATCGATGCCTCGAAGATCAATAAGGAGCTGGGATGGAAGCCTTCGGTCACTTTCGAGGAAGGTTTGTCAGAAACGATCGATTGGTATCTATCGAATAAGGAGTGGCTGGCGCACGTGACGAGTGGGGAGTATCAAAAATATTATGAGAAGCAATATTCGGAGTAACGAATAATGAATAACGAATAATGCTTTTAGTGGAAGTGAGTAGTTGATCTGAAACTTCTTTAATTTCGAAAATTTTACCCCACCTCCCTACTAAGACATTTCAGAAAATAACAGCAGCATTCAACAGAAACCGTTATTCACTATTCGTTATTCATTATTCGTTAAAACGTGAGTTTTGTCCATCAAACTGCAATAGTTGACCGTGGCGCCGTCATCGGCGAAGGCACCTTTATCTGGCATTTCTGCCACGTCTCGGAATCCTCCGTGATCGGGAAAAACTGTGTGCTGGGTCAGAATGTTTATGTTGGTCCCAATGTGGAGATCGGCAACAATGTGAAAGTGCAGAATAACGTTTCATTATACGACGGGGTGGTTTGCGAAGACGATGTATTCATCGGTCCTTCCGCTGTTTTCACCAACATCAAAACCCCGCGCAGCCGGATCGACAGGAAAAAGAAGTTCATCAAAACGGTAATCCGTCGAGGGGCCACCATCGGCGCCAATGCCACGATCATCTGCGGTAATGAGATCGGGACTTATTCATTCATCGGAGCGGGAGCCGTAGTCACCAGGTCTGTGCTTCCTTATGCGCAAATGATGGGCAATCCGGCGAAGCAAACAGGATGGGTGTCGGAGGCGGGGCATTTGCTGGAGTTCAATGAGGACGGTACCGCCGTTTGTAAGGAAACGGGAGAGATATATTCTCTGCAGGGCAAGACTGTGAGGAAGGAAGGGTTGGAGGTTTGAGGTTTAAGGTTTAAGGTTGAAAGTTGAAAGTTGAAGGTTTAAGGTTTAAGGTCGAAGGTCTAAATGTGTGTAAACGTTTATATCCGGAAATAAACGTTTAATAAACGAATGGGGGTATATGGGTTGTTAGTTTTGCTGAATGTACACTTATAGTTTCGAGAAGCTGGAAGTTTGGCAATTGGCAAGACGTTTTGTTGGCTATGTCTATAAATTGACGGAAACATTTCCTCCATCAGAAAAGTTTGGAATGGTTATCCAGTTACGAAAAGCAGCTGTTTCCGTCAGTTCAAATATTGCTGAAGGTTGTGGTCGGCACACTTCGAAAGACAAAGCTCATTTTTACACCCAGGCTTTTACCAGTTTAATGGAGGCGCTCAACCAGTTGATCATTTCAACAGATCTCCAATGGCTCTCCACTGATAAATTAATGAGTCTGCGGGCTGAGATCGATCAGGTGGCCCAAAAACTTTCCAAATTACGCAGCTCCACAAACCAGTGAGCAACCCTTACACCTTACACCTTAAACCTTAAACCCATTAAAAACTTCCTTCTCATCGGCGCCGCCGGCTACATCGCTCCCAGGCACCTGGAGGCCATAAAAGCCACCGGCAATAACCTCCTTGCAGCCCTGGACAAACACGATTCCGTCGGTATCCTCGACAAATACTTCCCCGAAGCTCATTTCTTCACCGAATTCGAACGCTTCGACCGGCATTGTGAAAAACTGAGAAGGGAGGGAACGAACATCGATTATGTTTCCGTTTGTTCTCCCAACTATTTGCACGATGCCCATATCCGCTTCGGCTTCCGAATCGGCGCCGATGTGATCTGCGAGAAGCCCCTGGTACTGAATCCCTGGAACATTGATGCTTTGGCCGCCATTGAGAAGGAAACGAATCAGAAAGTATTTACCCTGCTGCAGCTGAGATATCACCCCGCCGTACTGGCTTTGAAAAAGAAACTGGATGCATCAGGCGGCAGTCGTCATAAAGTAGATCTCACTTATATCACGCCGCGCGGAAACTGGTATCTCCACAGCTGGAAGGGAGATGAGGACAAGAGCGGGGGCATTGTTTCCAATATCGGCTTTCATTTTTTTGATCTGCTTACTTGGCTGTTTGGCGGTGTGGAGGATCAGCAGGTGGACAGCTATGGACAACAGGAAGCATCCGGTTCTCTCCTGCTTGCGAAGGCGGAAGTAAACTGGAGGCTGAGCATTCGTAAAGAAGATCTCCCCGAAGGGGAAGAAACCCATCGACTGCTTTCACTGAATGGGGAAGCGATACAGTTAAGCAATGGTTTCGACCAGCTTCATAAAATCGCCTACGAAGAAGTGATCGCGGGGAGGGGAGTGGGTTTGGAGGAGATGAGGGGGGTGACGGAACTGGTGCACCAGATCAGGTCACAGCAAAGGGGAGTGCTGGCGGATGAGTGAGGGGCCGAGGATTCATTTACCCGGGTTGAATGGGATTCGGGCGATCGCGGCACTTGTTGTGGTAATACATCATATTGGTCTTTCTTTGCCTCAATATGGCCTCCCGAAAAAAGAAGGTATAGACCTCGCTGGTTATGGGGTAACGATTTTTTTTGCCCTTAGTGGTTTCCTCATTACGTATCTTTTATTGATCGAGAAGGAAACGTTCGGATCGATAAATGTTAAGCAATTCTACATCAGGAGAATTCTTCGGATATGGCCTTTGTATTACCTCTATTTTGCACTTTATATTATAACTTATCTATTTTATGACCCTTTGGTGCTTCAAAATGACTACCTGGTGTTTACAGGTTTGTTTTCCGCGAATGTTCCTTTTATACTAAGTATCCCTATGGGTTTCATTTCACATTTTTGGTCACTGGGCGTGGAGGAACAGTTTTA
>CAMLEM010000299.1 GCA_946479005.1 uncultured Chitinophagaceae bacterium
CACACCTAGGGCCCTTAAAAGCGCGGGCACATAAATGGCGCCGGTGGAATTGATGCAATCCACCACCACTTTCAATCCCAGTTTGGTGATGGACCTGGCGTTGACCAGGGGATGCCGGACTATGGCATCCACGTGCTTTTCCAGGTAACCGTGATCACTCGTCACAAAGCCGAGATTATCTACTGGTGAGAATTTAAAATCCATTTGCTCAGCCAGGGTCAACACCTCGTTGCCCAATTCCGCTGAAATGAATTCCCCCTCCCCGTTCAGCAATTTCAGGGCGTTCCACTCCTTGGGATTATGACTGGCCGTTATGATGATGCCGGCATCGGCTTTTACATCCCTCACGGCGATCTCCACGGTGGGTGTGGTGGAAAGCCCAAGATCGATCACATCAATGCCCATTGCCGAAAGGGTCCCTGCCACGAGGTCGCGAACCATCTGCCCGCTCATCCTTCCGTCTCTCCCGATCACGATCCTTGCCTTTCCCTTTCCGCCGGCCATTATCTTTCCAAATGCCGCAGTGAAGCGGATGATCTCAGAAGGAGTGAGATTATCGCCCGGCTTGCCCCCTATCGTCCCCCGGATCCCCGATATACTTTTTATTAATGCCACGTTGTATTGTTGAAAACTTACAAGAGAGGAGCAAAAATACAGAAGATGAAGGCTATCTGAACTGTACCGCCGAATTATCTTTGTGGAATGACAGATCAGGCCTGGTACCGGAAATGGTTCGATTCCCCATTTTATCACCGTCTTTATTTTGAGAGGGACGACCAGGAAGCTGCGGCCTTCATCACGCGGCTTATCAAACATTTGTCCCCTGCGCCGGAAAGCCGCATGCTTGATGTGGCCTGCGGAAAGGGCCGGCATAGCAAGATCCTGGCTTCGATGGGCTATTTCGTGACGGGCATTGATATCTCTGCATCGAACATCGAATACGCCAAACAGTTTGAAACCCGCAACCTGGAATTTTACATTCACGACATGCGTTTGCCTCTGCGAGGTAATTATTTCGACTATGCTTTCAATTTCTTCACCAGCTTCGGGTATTTCCGCACGCGGCGCGAACACGATGCGGCCATCCGCACGATTGGTAAAAGCCTGAAACCGGGCGGTTCCCTGGTGATAGATTTCCTCAACGTGCGCTTCGCCGAGGAGAATATCCGTCACCAGGAACTTCGGCGGCTGGATAACACACAATACGAGATCCACCGGTGGGATGATGAAACGCATTTTTATAAGAAGATCTCTGTAACGGACCCTTCTCTACCCAAACCGCTGGAATACGTGGAAAAAGTGGCCAAGTTCAACCTGGGAGATTTTACGGAAATGCTCAGCTTCCAGGACCTGAACGTGGAAGAGGTTTTTGGGGATTATGATTTCGGGGCCTACGACACCAGGCGCTCTCCGCGGATGATCCTCATCGCGCGAAAAAAAATGGGGCAGGTCGAAGACAAACAAAAAAGGCTTTACAGCGATGGCCGGAAAACTGACGCACTTACCTAGCGGGAAGGTTTGTTATTCATAATGAGATATTTCGCTGTCTCATAATAAGCATTCGTGAACGCCGACAATTTTTTCCTCACCGCTTCTTTTTCCCCCGCCGGTATCCTTTCCGCCGTTTCTCTCATTGGGAAAAGTGCTTCTTCGCTCGAATTGATGTTTTTCCGGTAATAGAAATCATCGGTCACCATACCGATCGCGTCGGATGTGTTTGTAATAAAGGCAAAATTGTTCTTCTTATTGGGATCGAGCAGGTCACGACCGAGCGTGGTATTCACATAGGATTGATGCATCATCCCTGCGATCGTAGGTAAAATATCAACCATTGAAACCACTTCGGGACGATGCTGGGGGGCCAGCAAAGCGGGGGCGTAGAAAAGGAGGGGCACGTGCTGATCGGTCAGGCGTTGTTCGGTCCAAACTGCCGGGTACATCGCTTCGGCATTTCCGGCCAGGCCGTGGTCTCCCACAAAAATGAAAATGGTATTGTGAAAATAACCTTCCTTCCCCGCGGCTTCAATGAATTTCTGGATGCAATAATCCGAGTACCGGAAACAATTGTATTCATCCAGTGACTCAAAACCGAATTTCTTTAATTCTTCAAGCGGTACATTCTTCTTCACAAAATCGGTATCCGATTCAGGGATGGTCATATTGTAAGGCCGATGATTGCCCGAAGTTTGGATATAGGCAAAAAAAGGTTTGTCAAGCCCCCGGAGGATCTCATTGGCTTCAAGAAACAACTGCTTATCGCTGATCCCCCAGACATTTACCTCCTGCAGGGTGTCGCGCTGCCCGGTGTGCATTTTCAATCCCTGGATATTTTCCAGCAACCCGTCGAAATTGCCGAACTCCGGGTCGCCGCCCAGGAAATAATGCTTTTCGTGGTTCACAAATTCATTGAGGATGGTGCGTTGCTTCACTGCTGAGGGGTTCTGACTGGAAAATTTAAAAAGTTGTGCATCGGGGATCCCGGAGATGATGGCGAAGAGGGCACGGGCCGTGGAAAAATGCGGCGCAAAGCAGCGATCGAAAAAAATGCCCTGCTTTCTTAATGAGTCGAAGAAAGGCGTGGTGTTCAGCGGGTTTCCACTCATCGAGCTCTTGTACATACTGAATGACTCACACTGCACCAGGATCACATTCGGGCGGCTTTCCGTAGCGCTGCTCCGCGGGCCTACCTGCCGGCGGTAGTTGAATTCCGTATTCGATGGCAACTGCAGCCATTCGGCCATTATCGGGAATGCCGCTTTTGCCTTTTGCACGTTGAACTCGGGGTTTCTCAGTTTCAGGGTGGCAAAGAAGTTTTGTAAAGGATTGATGGCGAGATAGGATTTAAAGCTATTGCCAAATCGGAAACTGTCGTTGCGGCCCAGGGGCGGAAAGCTGATGCTTCCATAAATGAAAAAGATAAGTACCAGGGCGCTCAACAAAAAGAATTTTCTCCTGTGCGGGATCCCCCGTCCGTCCGTGCGGGTGATCACCGCCCAGTGACTCCTGTGATACATCCAGCGGAAAAAAAGAACGGCTGCCAGCAGGCCCAGGATCATCCAGACGATCGGATAGGTTTGCCGCATCATTTTCCAGGAAATGCGCAGGTCTTCCACAAAATTCATTGCCCCCGCATCCAGCGGCGTCCGGTTGTAGGAATAGCTTCCGAAACCGGCGGCAAAAAAGAAGAAAACAATGAAGGTTACGATCGCCAGGTACCAGCTCCACCATTTTTTATTTTGTGAAGAATAGAAGGGGGAAAGCTGGGGACGGGCGCTGGCCAGGACGATTGGGAGAAGGATGATCGAGATCCAGCGCAGGTCGTAACGGATACCCATCAAAAATGAGGGAATGGCATCTCCAAAGGAGAGGGAAGCCGGCCGGAAGGCCAAAAACGTGGCGAACCTGAAAATGGTGAAGATCAGGAGAAAGATCAGCAGCAGGTTGAAAACCCAAAGCAGTGTTTTC
>CAMLEM010000300.1 GCA_946479005.1 uncultured Chitinophagaceae bacterium
CTTCAGGATCACCGTAGCGGATGCCGGCAGCATCCTGGTGTTCACCTATATGGGTCATAGGGAAGAACAAAAAAATTTCCTCCTCAATGAAAATGAAGAAGAGTTTATCAGCATCCGTCTTGAGCGGGGCAATACCACTACCCTCCAGGAAGTGATCATAACCGACCAGCGCGATCGCAATGAAGCAGGTTTGATCCGGCCCAACCCCAAATCGGTTATCAATATGCCATCCGTCACTACCGGCGTGGAGAACCTGATCAAGATCTTCGTGGGGTCCAACAACGAACTCACCTCGCAATATTCCGTACGCGGCGGCAGCTATGATGAAAACCTGGTTTATGTCAACGATTTTGAGATATTCCGTCCCTACCTCGTTCGCAACGGCCAGCAGGAAGGTTTGAGTTTTATCAACCCGGAAATGGTGCGCAATATCAGTTTCTATAATGGCGGTTTCCAGGCGAAGTATGGCGACAAGATGAGCAGCGTACTTGACATCCAGTATAAGCGACCCCGTAGATTTGGAGGTTCCGCCTATGTAGGGATACTCGAGCAGGGCGTACATATCGAGGGAGCCGACAACAAGCAAAGGTTCAGCTATCTCTTCGGGGCGCGTAACAGGAGCAACCGGAATTTATTGAGCCGCCAGGATACCCGGGGAAACTATGTTCCGTCATCCACTGACCTGCAGGGGCTGCTCTCCTACCAGTTCAATAAAAAATGGCAGGCGGAATTACTGGCCAATGTTTCACAGACAAAATTTACCCTGATCCCTGAGTTCTCCCAGCTTACCACTTCAGTGTTCTCTCCTTTCTTCACTGCCACCATCGGGATCGACATCCAGTTTGAAGGGAGAGAGAAAGATGCCTACCATACCAATATGTTCGGCTTCGCGGTCACCAACCAGGCCTCGGAAAAACTAAGATTGAAATGGATGGTTTCCCGTTTCGAGAACGAGGAAGAGGAAAGCGTTGACATTGCGGGGGCTTATTTATTCGGGGAAAGGGATTTTGACAAAAGAAATCCTACCTACGGCCTGATCGTGAACCCGCTGGGCGCAGGGATCTTCCACGATTATGCCAGGAACCGTCTCAATATCGAGAACTGGAATGTATCTCATAAGGGATCATTCGACAATGGAAAGCACGCGTTTCTCTGGGGCCTGGGTTTTGACAGAACCCAGATCGCCGATAAATTGAATGAGTGGGAATTCCAGGACTCAGCGGGATACTCCCTGCCCTATTCGCCCGATCTGCTGCAACTCACCAATGTGTTAAAAAGCGCCTCCGCCCTTGACATCGATAAGTTCTCTGCCTATGTGCAGGATAATATTCTTTTCGGAGATTCCACGCATTCAACCACCCTGTCAGCAGGCGTGAGGTTTAACTACAATTCTCTCAACGGAGAAATGCTGATCTCACCACGGGTGGGTGCAAGCTGGAAACCTAACTGGAAAAAAGACATCGTGTTCCGGGCCGCCGCGGGAGCCTATCATCAACCTCCTTTCTACAGGGAATTGAGACGACCTGACGGCACCCTGAACAAAGACCTCAAAGCACAAAAAAGCTGGCAGGCCGTAGCGGGCTTCGATTATAATTTCATCGGGATCGGCGGAAGGCCGATGCGCTGGACCACCGAAGCCTATTATAAGAAGATGACCGACGTGGTGCCTTACGATATCGAGAACGTGCGGGTACGCTATTTTGGAGAGAATAACGCGAAGGCCTACGCCGCGGGAATCGAAATGCGGCTTCACGGGGAACTGGTTCCTGACGCGGAAAGCTGGATCAGCTTCGGGTTTATGAAAACGCAGGAAGACATTAACGGGGATTTTTATCATAAATATCTCAATGCCGCGGGAGAGATCATCACGGCCCAGACACAGGACCAGGTAGTGGCTGACAGTATTCGTTATGATATGGGTTGGGTGCGGAGACCCACCGACAGGCGCATTACTTTCGGTATGTATTTCCAGGATTACCTGCCCACGAACAAGAACCTGAAAATGTTCCTGAACTTATTGTACGGGAGCAATCTTCCCTATAATATCCCCCATTCGGTCCAATATCGCAACGCGGCATCAATCGAACCCTATCTCCGTTGTGATATAGGATTTAGCGCGCTTTTGCTCGATGGCGATAAGTCGGGCAGAAGAAGCCACTCTCCTTTCCGGAATTTTGATAACATCTGGGCCAGCCTGGAGATCTTCAATGTGATCGACCGGGCAAACACGATCTCCTTTTTGATGGTGAAGGATTTTTCGAATACGGTTTATTTACTTCCGAATAGACTTACTCCCAGGTTGGTAAATTTCAAAATAGTTGCTCGTTGGTGAGATAGAACACGTGTGCTATCTCCATCTATTCCGGAAACGATCCCAGGTAGTAAGTCCGACCTTGAATTGTACTGGGTTGTTGAATTTATTCGCCGCGGAGCCGACGACATACACGCCCAGTTTCACTTTCGTGAGCGGGTTGAAAGGCCAGGTGAAAACCTTTTCGATCCCCGCGAAAGCCTCCACATAACGCAGGCCGCGTTCCGGTGCAATGAGAAATCCCGCTCCAGCAATCTCCGTGATCTTAAGTTTTTTCATAAAAGGGATCTTCGAAAGAAGGGCGCCGTTGAACTCGTGCACCAGGTTGCCCTGGTAAAAACGGTCGAATACAGGGAAGGTGGAATCCAGGGCCTGGAAGGCTTTGTGCGGGTTCTGGAAAAGTATCGGGTCTCCCTGTCGCTGGAATTTATAGTCGATGATCTTTAACTCCTTCTTATTGAGAAAATCACCTGTTTTAATAATGTATGAAGTGTTCCCGGCCACACCAAGATTGATGTAATGGATCAAACCCAGCTCCAGGTAATCGAAATCGATCTCGCTGTTCAGCACTTTCGGGATGCCCTTTCTCCACTGGATGTAGAAAGTGGGCCATTTGGATCCCAGGAAAATCTTTTCCTTTGGTTCGCGGATATAACGCATCCGCGGCGTAAGGTGAAGCTTTACTTCGTTGTAAGCCGCGTTATATGGCTCGAAATCCACGGGAGGTCCATTGGGAATCCCCAGGATCGTATCGTCGATGGCGCGTCCTGTCTTGTAACCCACTACCGACCGACGGAGCGCATACTCCACCGTATTGCTCAGGTGAACGCCATTGAATAATTCTATCTCGTGTCCCAGTTCCACGGCATTGTTCTGGTAAATGTTGCTTGACTTCAGAATATTCACCCAGGCATCGCCAGGATAAATGAATTCAAAATTTCGCCCCGCACTGACCTTCCACCGTCCCCGGCTGAAAGGATTGTATAGCCGTTGCACGCTGATATTTCCATTGATGTCGGAGTTCCTGAACCCATAACTGATCTTTCCTTCGATCTCCACATTCTTTTTGGAGGGATAGGTTTTACGGAAAGCAGCCTGCAGGTTCAGGCGGGGTCCGCCAAATGCGATTGGCTGGATCAACGAGGTCAGTGG
>CAMLEM010000301.1 GCA_946479005.1 uncultured Chitinophagaceae bacterium
ATTCCACGCCTGTACGTATCTCTACGCAGGACTTAGGATCTTTCCTTTATTGCTTTTCTGGCTTACCGTGGCTTTCATATTAGGATACCAGTATGGAGGCCCGGGTTGGTAATTCGTGTTCAGAATACGGGAATGGCTCAGTAAATTTGCCGTATGAAATTCGGTGTTGTTGTTTTTCCGGGATCCAATTGCGACAGGGATATGTTCGATGCCCTCACCAATGATCTTGGCCAGGAGGCCAGGATGCTCTGGCATAAGGACAGGGACCTGGGGGATTTCAATAAAGAGGATTGCATCATACTTCCGGGCGGCTTTTCGTATGGAGATTACCTCCGCTGCGGTGCCATTGCCCGTTTCAGCCCTATGATGCAGGCAGTGATCGAGTTCGCCAATGGAGGAGGTAAGGTTTTTGGGGTTTGTAACGGTTTCCAGATCCTTTGCGAAACGCATCTTCTTCCCGGCGCCCTGTTGAGAAACAGCCACCAGCAATTCGTTTGCAGGAACGTTTATATCACCAATAAGGAATCCAGGATATACAAGATACCCGTAGCGCACGGGGAAGGAAGGTACTATGCGGATGAGAAGACCCTGGATGAGCTGGAAGCGAACAACCAGGTGATATTTTATTATTGCGATGAGAAGGGAAGGATCACCCCGGACGCCAATCCGAATGGAGCGCTCCGCAATATCGCAGGGATCTGTAACCGGAACAGAAACGTTTTTGGGATGATGCCGCATCCCGAGAGAGCCTGTTCCCTTGCTCTCGGCAATACTGATGGCAGGGAGATCATCAGGGAGCTCCTAATGGAAGCTGCCGTGGTGACCGCTTAATCAACCCTTTACACGTTTGTCATTTTTCTAACAGTTTTTCTGCGTTCCATTGTTTAATTTTGCTTCATTGCAAAACCGATCTGAAAGGATGAAAAAAGCATTTGTTTTAATCTCACTTCTGGCCACCGGGCTCCTGGCCCAGGCCCAGTTGAACCCCGTTACCTGGACTTTCACCACTAAAAAGATCGCAGATAAAACTTACGAGGTGCATATGAAGGCCACCATCCAGAATGGCTGGCATTTATACTCACAGAATCAGCCCGAAGACGCGATCGCGATCCCCACCAGCTTCAAATTCAACAGCAACCCGCTCCTTAAGCTGGATGGAAAAGTGAAGGAGGTGGGAAAAGTGGAAAAATTTCACGATCCAAAACTGGACCTTTCCGCAAACCAGTTCTCCAACACCGTCACCTTCGTTCAACTTGTGAAGTTGAAGGCCAATGCCAAAACGAACATTACCGGAAGCGTGGAATTCCAGACCTGTGATGATAAAAAATGTCTTCCTCCCAAGACAGTTAATTTCAGCGCGGCGATTCAATAAGTCTTAATGCCGATCGAACAATATTCACACTGACGGGTTCTTGCAGGAACTCGTTTGTTTTTAAAGCCGAACCGGTCCATGCGAAAAATTCTACTCGTCCTTTTTCTTATTCCAGGTTTGTTTGTCGATGCCCAGGACAGCCTGAGAGGCGTGGCAGACTGGGAAGTCAGTGCAACAAAAACCGGGGAAGGAAAATATGTCCTTCATTTCAAGGGCCAGGTAAAAGAAGGAGCCCAGGTTTATGAACCTAACCAACTCCTGCTCGATACGCGCACCACTGAATTACAGTTTGCAGATTCTTCGGTCCGGGTGGATGGTCCCTTCCTGGTGGAAAGTGATACACAGCTTGTACATAGCGAGATCTTCGAGCAGGATATCGTGGTCCACCCCAGGGAGGTTTCCTGGAAATTGCCTATTTCGATAGATGGAACAGTGCCGGCCAATCTCCAGGCGACCCTGCTATATACATTCGGCGACCCCGGGGGCTTCTATCCCTCCACGGTGCATTCATTTTCAGTGAAGCTGGAAGGAGGTGTGGAGTCGAAGGCAAGGATCAGGATCGCCTCAATAGATATCGATAACCCCGTCAGCCCCTGCGGGGATGAGGGTACCAAGGACAAAAGCATTCTCACCATTTTCCTGTTAGGAATGCTGGGCGGCCTCATTGCCCTCCTTACACCCTGCGTATTCCCGATGATTCCCGTGACCGTAACTTTTTTTACCAAACGTTCCCAGGATCGCCGGAGTGGGATCGTGAACGCCCTTCTCTATGGGTTCTTCATCCTCCTGATCTATGTTTTGATTACGGTGCCTTTCCACGTGGCAAGTAATACAATCAGTCCCGAGATATTCAATAAGATCTCCACGGATGTCACTCTCAACTTTATATTCTTCGCGGTCTTCGTACTTTTCGCCCTTTCCTTTTTCGGGTTATTCGAGATAGGCCTTCCCTCGGGTTTGGCAAACCGGGTGGGCGCGAAATCCGGCGCGGCTGATAAAGCGGGTATATTTTTTATGGCGGGTACGCTCGCGATCGTGTCATTTTCCTGCACAGGTCCGATCCTGGGTACCCTACTTACCAATGTGGCCGTTGACGGCGCCTGGTCACTTACCGCCGGCGCAGCGGGATTTGGACTCGCGCTCGGTTTGCCCTTTGCCCTCTTCGCCCTTTTTCCCAACTGGTTACAATCGCTTCCCAAATCCGGCGGGTGGATGACCAATGTGAAGGTGGTGCTGGGGTTCGTGGAATTGGCGCTGGCGGTGAAATTCTTCTCCAATGCCGACCTGGTCAAACAGTGGGGGCTATTGAAGCGCGAGGTATTTATCGGGCTTTGGGTGATCATTGGTCTCTGTATTATTCTTTACCTGTTAGGCCTGATCCGGTTCAAACACGACAACCCTGTTAAGAAGTTCTCCCTTACGCGAGTGTTTTTTATTCTTGCCTTCGGTGCAGCAACAGCCTACCTCGTCCCGGGTCTTACCAATACGCCGGCAGCCAATCTCAAACTGATCAGTGGATTCCCACCGCCCTTGTGTTACAGCATTTATGAAAACCCGGTGAATTGTAAAACAGGCTTTAAGCCCCTGGAAGATTATGAGCTGGCACTCGCCAAAGCAAAGGCGGAGAACAAACCCCTCCTGATCGATTTTACGGGATGGGCCTGTGTGAATTGCCGGAAAATGGAGGAGAGCGTTTGGACAGATCCCACTGTGGATAGCCTGATGCATAAGGAATTCGTGGTGGTTTCCCTTTACGTGGATGAGAGAAGAAAACTTCCGCTTTCAGAGCAAACGGTGATAGACACCAAAACGGAGAGCCAGAAATCGATCATCACGGTGGGTGATAAATGGTCGACCTTCCAAACGGAGAATTTTGGTGCTACATCGCAGCCTCAATATGCGATCCTTAGCCCTGAAGAGGTCGCGCTCACTAAATCAAAGTTCTATACACCCGATCCGGGAAATTTTGCAGAGTGGCTGGTCTGCGGGCTGGAGGCATTCCGGTCTTTGAAGAAATAAACAGCGAACAGCCGGACGCGGCGGCGCGGCGGAGCGACAGGCGCTGCCAAATATTCAACAGCCGCAATCGCT
>CAMLEM010000302.1 GCA_946479005.1 uncultured Chitinophagaceae bacterium
TGACGAGGAGAAGAGATTGCTCGAGCGCACGGAGCGGCCGGTTTCCGACGATACGGATAACCTGGAACGCCTTGCGCTGGATAATACCGACGGAGTGGAACCCCTGAATCAATCGGCCAACCCGGCGGATATGGGTGAAGACCTCGATGTTCCGGGGGCTGAACTGGATGATGAGAATGAAGAAATCGGTGAAGAGGATGAGGAGAACAATGCGTATACATCACCGGATTGATCGGTGGTACAACATCTTCCGGTTTTTTTCCTTACCTTAAGGGGTGTACCAATTTTACCCTATTATGGCAAGATCACATCACCGGAAAAAACACAAGCAGCATCTCCGCACGTACCAGCACAGCAAGGAATTATCGGTTAGAACCGGGAAGTCGAAAGTGACGGTCATTTTCACCCTGTTAGGACTCGCCCTGGGACTGGGCATCTCCTATTTTGCAGTTAATACCGCGCTAGCCCTGGTCGTTGGCGCAGCCCTCGGCGGCCTCGTCGGTTATTTGATCGGCAGGAAAATGGATGAGGAATCTTAAGATCTCACAGCGACTGTATAAAGTAAAACGTCAACATCAGACATTGCCCTGAAGGAATGGGACACGTGAGGGTGAATGGTGACCAATTGGTTTTTTTCCATCGTAACATCACCCTGGGAAGTTTTGAGGATGCCCTTCCCCTTCAGCACCTGGATGGTTACGAATCCCTCCACTTCGTTTTCGATGATCTCCTCCCCTTCCTTCATTGAGGTGAGCACCTCTGTCAGTCCCTCCGTTTTGAAAATGGTGATGCCATTTTTCCCGTTTTTGTCATAGGATTCCTCCCTGTGGATCTGGTCGACATAGGATCCGAGATCCACCATTACATAAGGGGCATCCAGCACCCGCTCGCCCTCGGGGCGGTTCAGGGTTGCATCATTCTTTTTGATTTCCATACTTTTCTGGTTTACTAAAACGCGGCAAACCGGGCGGCGTACCATCGATTGTCACCATCGACCGCTCTCAATAAATCAAACAATATGCCCGTTTCAATGATTACCTTTACGAAAACTCTCCGTATGAACATTTTCGTTGCCGGCCTTCCCTATGATCTTGACGACGCGGAACTGGAAGAAATTTTCGAAAAATTTGGAAAGGTCAACTCGGCAAAGGTAGCAATGGACAAAGAGACCGGGAAGAGTCGCGGTTTCGGATTCGTGGAAATGCCCAACGAAGAAGAAGCCAAAGAAGCTATCGAAAACCTGAACGATATTTCCCTGGGCAAAAAACCCCTGGTTGTGAAAGCTGCCGAAGATCGTCCTGGTGGCGGCGGCGGATACAAAGGCGGGGGAGGAAATAGCGGTGGTGGCGGCTATCGCGGTGGATCCGGAGGCGGAGGCTATCGCGGCGGCTCTGGCGGTGGCGGATATCGCGGTGGCGGATCAGGAGGTGGTGGTGGCTACCGCGGTGGATCCGGCGGCGGTGGATATAAAAGATAACGGCGTTAAATCCCAAATATCGAATTCCAAATCCGGAACCGGGAATCAAATCGAGTCTTTCTTATTCCTATTGGTGAAAATATCGATCACCGACTTGATCACCTGCTTTTTCTTGCTGGATGAGTCTTTGGGTTTCTGACCTGTGGTGTCCTTTCCAAGGATCTTGTCTTTTACCCCGGTAATGATCTGGTCCTTGATCTTCTTCACGCTGTCCTTCACCACATTCTTTGCACTGTCAAGCTTGCTCTTGATCTGCTCCTCCGCCTGTTCTTTTAAGACATCGAATTCATTACCCAGTGTTTTATCGAGCTGGATATCCACGTCCGGGGAACTAACGGTTCCCGTTAGCCTGATGAAGAAACTGACCTTTTCACTCGGTTTGATATTAATACCGATCTTTCCCAACTGGGAATTCAGTGTTTGATATAGCAGCTGGCCCTTCGGTCCGAGATCCTTTCTGGGCAACGATAACTTAACGGCATAATCCATTGAATTGTCAAAGCCGTGCTTGCCTGCCACTTCAAAATCATAATTATCGAATATGGTGAATTTGAATGGCAATACATTCACAAGGCCATTTTCGAAAGAGAACCGGTTACGAATCTCTTTCGTGGCGATATTCCGCAACCTGTCAATATCCAGTCTTTCCGCGATCCTTTCCAGGGGTTTGAACTTCTCCAGCAGCCCATTTAACAACAACAGGTTGCCATTTCCATTAAGGGAATTCATAACCGGCATAAAATCATCCCCCAGTTTACCTGCTGCAGATAGTTCCGAGGAAAGGGTTCCTGACAGGTATTCCCCGATGGGCATCAGTGATTTTGCCGTGATAAAGGCTTTGAAGGTTTGCCTGACATCAAAATTCCTGATCTTATAGTTCAAAGTGATGTCCGGCTGCAACGGAGTTTTCTCCGAAGAGTAGCTTCCGTCCACTTCCAGGTCACCTCCAAAACCCTTCGCCTTTATATTCTCAAGCAAAATTTTTCTCTCGCCGAAAAGGATACGGCCGTCAATCGCGTTCAGGGTCACCCTTTCCGTGATGAGCTTGTCGGCGTGGGCATTGATGTCGAGCATCAGGGAAGCAGGAACGATGAAAGGTTTGGAAGTCGCCGGTGTGGCGGTAGAAACCGTGTTGTTGCTGGCCCAGTGTGCGAGGTTTAATTCAGGCGTGGAAGCATTGATCTTTCCGCGAAGCGGTGAATTGACAAAGAGGAAATTAAAAAAATTAAAGATGGTCCCCGTGGCATTTATCGTCGTATTGTTATAAGAACCGTTTGTCAGATCCAGGTGGGCCTCCGAGCGGTCGAACTGCATTTTTAACACACTGGCGGTGAATGGCAATGTGGAGGGATCTTTATAATAGAAATTGTTGGCATTCAGAAATCCACTGGCCCGGATGGCATCCGCTTCTTTTTGCTGAAATGCCCGGAGAGGCCCACTCGCCCTGAGATCGGCATGCACGGAGCCCCGGATTTCAGTGGAACCGGTTTTTAGTATGTTCTTCAGCTTTTCCAGCTGGACATTTCCTTTCGCGGCAAGATCAATGAACATCGCGGTCACAGGCCTTGAGATCGCGAGTTCGAACTGCAGGGGCTCCGCTCCTACAAGTGCTCTCCCGTTCTTCATCGTGATCACGGTGGAATCGCTTACTCCACCGGTATTAACGATCCTGCCGTCAAGATGAATAGCTGAGAGGGTTTCCGGGAACCCGGGGTTCTTCAGGTAACCATCCGCCACATCGATCTTCACATCGAAATTAGGACTGCGGCGCGCACTTGAATGACCATAGACCCTCCCGTCTATCACTGCAGTGCCGCGCGTTTCAAAATCATTGAGGTCCCTGGTATATATCCCCGGGATCAGCGTGAGGATGTTTTTGAAATCCGATCGTTTAGTCTTAACCGTTATGTCCACGTTGTCAACTGAATCATTGACGGACCTGATGGTGCCCTTGCTGGCGAGGGGAACACTGTTCAC
>CAMLEM010000303.1 GCA_946479005.1 uncultured Chitinophagaceae bacterium
TCGCCGGCCGACCCTGTTGTCTGAATAATGTTGTTTTCAAGAATGGTAGTCCTTAAAAATTTCCTTCCCAGAGAGATAGCCAATACGGCAATAGGGATGGATGCGGACACCGTTAAGCCTGCTTTGAGTGCAAGATATACTGTTGAAGCGCCGAAAATGATCCCGAAAGCAGCGCCGGTTAGAATGGACTTAACGGTGAACTCGGCCATTTTCGTTTCGGGCGAAACGAATGGCTTGAAGTTAGTTGGTTGGTTTGCCATAAACCTGGTTTACTGGAGGAAGATAGTGAATAATGAAGAACGAATAACGAATAACGAATAATGGGTTGGAACTTCGATCTCATTGACTCATTAAAACAGTCAATAGGCCCGGACTAAGGGTATTATTCGTTATTCATTATTCGTTATTCACTAACTAACTCCTTTCTCCTTCATCACCCTATTCAGCCATTTCAACATTAAGAAACACATCAGGGTCGCCGCCATCAGGAGCGCGAAATTGAGCCAGAAGAAATTTGCCTTATTATTATACTGGTCCCACATCGAGGAGAGCACCCCGGATAATTTGTTTCCGATCGAAGTGGCCAGGAACCAGCCACCCATCATCAGGGAAGTAATGCGCACGGGGCTCAACTTGGATACCAATGATAGTCCCATCGGGCTCAATAGCAGTTCCCCAATGGTTATCACCCCATAGCTGCTGATCAGCCAAAGCACGCTGGCTTTTTCCGCGCCATTATTACTGGCGGCCACGGCGCCTACCATCACCAGGGCTGAGAGAGCAGAGATGAACAGGCCAAAGGCAATCTTGGTAGCGGTAGAAGGTTCCTTCCCTCTTCTTCTCAGGAAACTGAAGAAGGCGACGATCAGGGGGGTCAGCAGGATCACCCAGCCGGGGTTGATCGACTGGCTGAGGTTGGTTGCCCAGAGTCCCACACTTTCACCTTCCTGCGGTCGCTCCGTTTCTTTCATATTCCGGAAATAAACCGGGTAGTTGACCTCTTTCACCACAGCCCCTTCCAGTTTCATCAGGCGGAACTGCTCATCGTAAACGGCCACCGAATCTTTTTTGTATTCCACCATCTGCGAGAAATTCAGTTTGTCGAAGATCCTGCCCGCGGCGCCGCTCACTTCACGATCCGTGTAGCGGTCGGCCCAGGTATTCAGGGCGGAACCATTTTGTTTGAACACCGCCCAGAACATCACCACCACGGCAAAAATGGCCAACAGGGCAGCAATGGGACGTTTCTCCTCTTTTTTCGCCTTGAAATAAAGCGAAGAATAAAAATAGATCACGGGAATACAGGCAAAGAGAAAGGCATCCGTGGAAGCGGATCCCACTAAAGGTCCGCCAAGTAATTTTGTCGGTACGATCCATCCAATGATACCCGCGATCACCGAAGGCACCAGGATCAGCATCGTGATCCTCGTCATCGACATATCTCCCGGGGAGACCCCTTTCTTCACGTCATATTCCTTATAATGTTTTGTACCCGCAAGGAAAATGGCCACGCCGATGAACATTCCCACGCCAGCCGCCAGGAAGGCGGCACCCCAGCCATAGCTTATGTAAAGGATGGCACCGAAGAAATTACAGATGAAGGCCCCGATATTGATCCCCATATAGAAGATGTTGTAGCCATCATCCTTTTGCTTGATGTATTGAGGCGTGGTATAAACATTCCCGAGGAGGGTGGAGATATTGGGTTTGAAGAAACCATTCCCCACGATGACAAGGAACATTGAAATGTAAAGGGCTGTGATATTGTGCACCGACATCAGGCAATAGCCCGCGCCCATCATCAGTCCACCCATTATGATCGACTTCCTATAGCCCAGGTAACGGTCGGCGAGCAAACCCCCGATGAAGGGAGTGAGGAAGACCAGGGCGATGAAGGTCCCATAAAGGTCTGCCGATTCCGCTTCGGTCATCGAATAGCCGGCCTTCACATCTTTCAGGTAGAGCGTGAATATGCCGATCATCAGGTAATAACCGAACCGCTCCCACATTTCCGAGAAGAAGAGAAAAGGCAGGGCCTTAGGATGTTTACTCCACATAGGTAGCTACTGTTTAATTGAATTTAAATTTAGCATAGAAGACGGTAAGACGGGAAGATATCAAGCTTCTCGTTTTACCGTCTTCCCGGCTAAAAAGATCTATACGGCAGAACCGGTTTTATCTTTTACGATCTTGTTGAGTGATTTCAGTCTACTGAAGATCAGTAAACCACCCAGGATAGCGGCAACGGTGATGATCCCGAAGAATATCTTTTTGTCGGGGATCTTGTCCCAGAAGCTCGCCATTACCCCGGCTACCTTACCACCGAGAGAAGTGGAGAGGAACCATCCTCCCATCATCAGGGCCGTGAGTCTGGGCGGTGCCAGCTTCGAAACAAAGGAAAGACCGATCGGGCTCAGGCAGATTTCACTGACGGTGAAAATGCCATAGGTAAGGAAAAGCCAGATCGCAGAGGTTTTATGCGTATAGATGCTCGGCACCGACATCACGGCAAATACCATCACCAGTGCGCTGAGACCCGCGATCACCAGGGCCCAGCCGAATTTCGCCGCTGTGGTGACGGGCCTGCCCCTTCTTACCATATAAGCGAAGAAAGCGATCAACAGGGGTGTCAATACCACGATGAAGAATGGATTGATGGACTGGAAAATTTCCGCGTTCACCAGCTTCGACTGGCCATCAGCGGGCCATTTATCCTGGGGTACATTATTGAAGTATGGATCCGGTCCCGTGCTTTTGACCGGGTTGCCCTCTGCGTCGGTGACTCCCCGCAGGTAACTGTCCACCTGGTTCACCTCACGGGGTTCCGTAGTGGCGGTTTGCAGCATGTCGATGCTGCTGGCAGCGCCTTCAATGGAAGAAGGAATGGCCCGGTTGGTATGGGTCTCTGCCCAAATGGTGAGACCGGTGGAATTTTGATTATAGATCGTCCAGAAGATGATCGAGATGGTGAAAATGAATAAGAGCGCACCGATGCCTTTTTTATCTTCTTCATTTCCCTTACGCCAGAGATTCACATAGAAGAAAACGACGGGGATACAGGCCGCTATGAAAGCATCATTGGAATCTGAACCCATCAGGTTGCCGGGTATCAGCCAACCCAGGATGCCGAAAATAATCATTGGGAGAAAAACGGAGCCCATTATACGCGACATCGGGACGTCGCCTTTCTGCATCGGCTTTCTAACGTCCGCATCTTTCACGTGCTTTATCTTCAGGGCGAGCCAAATCAAACCGATGATCAGGCCCACACCGGCTGCGGCGAAGGCATAACCCCATCCGTACACGTTGCGCAGGTAGGCAGCCACGAAATTACAGACCAGGGCACCGATATTGATACCCATATAAAAGATGTTGTAAGCATTGTCCTTCAAGGGACGCAGCTCCTCTTTATTGTACATATTCCCGAGGAGCGTAGAG
>CAMLEM010000304.1 GCA_946479005.1 uncultured Chitinophagaceae bacterium
ATGGCCGCTGAATTGGCAATGTGTTTTATGAAACCATAGCCCAGTCGGGATTCGAGATCCCCTGCGGCCCGCGTGAAGAGGTTGAATTGTTGCCTTGTGAATTCATCCTGTGCCGGATCCTCACTGGCGGCAAGATGAGAAAATACCGAACGCACTTTGCTTCTTCCCGACTTCAGCAAATTCGCCAGCCTTTCCATTTCGTTCATATCAAAGCCCAGCCTGTTCATTCCTGTTTCTATTTCGATATGAACCGGGTAATCGGAAGCGGCTTCCCGTTCAAGGAAATTTTCCCAATTCTCCAGGAGTGCAAAGGAGTAGATCTCGGGTTCTAGCAAATGCTCCACCAGCGTATGAAAGCTGGCAGGTTCGGGATTCATCACCATAATGGGCAGGTGGATGCCCGCCTTTCGTAACTCTACGCCCTCATCGGCATAGGCCACACCGAGATAATCCACTTTATGATATTGCAGGATACCCGCGATCTCGGCTCCCCCGCTTCCATAGGCGAAAGCCTTGACCATTGCCATTACACGCGTGCCGGGCTGAAGCCTGCTTTGATATTGGCGAAGATTGTGTGCGATGGCATTGAGATCGATCTCCAGTATGGTTTGATGGCTTTTCAGCTCCAGCACCTGCACGATCTTCTCGAATTCAAAAACACGGGCACCTTTCACCAGGATAATCTCATCGCGGAACATCGAGGTGCGGAACTGCCTGAGCATCTCCTCCGTGGAAGCAAACAGGTGAGTTTCCATTGTTCCGGGGGAGGCTTCCGCATTTCGCATAGCTTCCGATATCCGCGGACCAATGCCGATCATTTTTGAAACCCCGTGTTTCAGAAGGTTCCTTTTCACTTCATCATAAAGCGCATCATCCGAAAGGGAGCTCTGCAGGAAATCAGAAAGGATCACCGTTTTCCGCAGATCATTGTGCTGCTGCTCCATAAAATCGAGAGCTATGGAAAGTGAACTGAGGTCTGCGCTGTAGCTGTCATTGATCAGGGTACAGCCATTTCGGGCCTTCTTCAGCTCCAGGCGCATACTCACGGGCTGGAGCTTCCTCATTCTTTCCATAATTCGGCCCTGTTCAATGCCCAGTGCCCTGAGCACTTTCCAACAGGTGATGGCGTTGGTTATGGAGGCTTCATCCGTGAATGGGATCGTTATCGACCAATTGTGGCCGTCCTTACCGGCTTCAATGGTGCAAAAATCCTTATTCCGCT
This sequence comes from uncultured Chitinophagaceae bacterium, assembly GCA_946479005.1. Next base: position 1,223 of record CAMLEM010000304.1, read on the forward strand.
TTATCCCCTTTACCGTAAACCACTGGTTTGTTTCATCCAGCGCGGAAACAACCAGGGACGTATCCCGGAAAAGCTTCATTTTCTCTTCCTGCTTCTGCGTTAAAGATTCAAAACCTTCCGAGTGAGCTTCCCCCAGGCTTGTTAATACCCCCAGGGTGGGCCGGATCATTCTTTCCAGCTTTTCCATTTCTCCCGGCCGGGAGATCCCGGCCTCGAAAATGGCCAGTTCGTGGTGAGGTTGCATCTGCCAGATGCTCAGGGGAACGCCGATCTGCGAGTTATAACTTTTTGGACTTCGGACAATGTTGTAATCTTCCTGCAACAATTGGTAAAGCCATTCTTTCACAATGGTCTTCCCGTTACTCCCCGTGATGCCGATCACGGGAATCCTGAATTTGGACCTGTGCCAGGCAGCAAGGTCCTGTAAAGCTTTTAAGGCATCCCCCACTTCCAGGAAATTCGCATCTCCCTGGTCCGCAAACGAAGAGGCCTGCCTTGTGATCACGAAATTCCGAACACCTTTTTGATAGAGCTCAGGGATAAAATCGTGTCCATCCCTGCGGTGTGAAGCGAGTGCGAAGAATAATGTTCCCCCGGGATCCAGTAGCTGCCTGCTATCTGTCAACAGTTGGGAAATGGAAAGGTCTTGACTTACCGGTGAACCGGAACCAATGACATTGGCAATATCCCGAACACTTATTTCCAAGCGAAATTAAGTTTGGTGTTGGCTTTCATCGGTAATGTCGGCGGGCTCCCCTTTCTTTTGCATAAAAATGGAGTAAAAAATAGATCCCGCGATGCACACCATAATCACGCCAAGAGAAATGATCACCTGTACCTGTTTATCCAGCACCTGGTTGATCCATTTTTCTGCCAGCATCTTGAGGCCAATGAACACCAGCACGATCGCGATGCCCTGCTGCAGGTAATCAAATTTTGAAACGGCGCCACGCAGGAGGAAAAACAGTGATCGCAATCCCAGGACCGCGAAGATATTGGAGGTATAGATCACCATCTTATCCTGCGAGATCCCCATCACCGCGGGAATGGAATCCAGGGCGAAGACAAGATCGATAAATGCCAGCATTATCACGACCACGAAGAGGGTGGTATAAAATCTTTTCCCATCGATCCTTACCCAGTATTTCCCGCCACCATCGTGAGAAACGAGAGGGAGAAAACGTTTCATCCATTTGTATATTTTGCTTTCCTCCGGTTTGAATTCTTCGTCGTCATTGGCCGTAAACATCTTGTAACCGGTAAAAACCAGGAACACCCCGAATAAATAAAGTACCCAATGGAACCTCTCCACGAGGGCCACACCCACCGTGATGAATATGATACGGAAGATCACGGCCATCAGGATCCCCGCGAGAAGCACCCTGCCATAATTCTTCTCCTGAACCGCAAAGGCGGAAAAGATCAGGATGAACACGAAGATATTATCAATGCTCAGGCTCCACTCCATCAGGTAGGCGCTGAGATATTCGAGCGCAAGCCTGTCGCCCTTCTCTATCCACATAAAAACGAAAAAGGAGAGGGCCAGGGAGACCCAAAAAAGTGTTTGAAACAAGGCCTGGCGGATCGTGACCTTCTTTCCTTTCTTACTGAGCAGACCCAGGTCAAAAACCAGCGCCAAAACCAAAACAATTCCAAAAACCAGGTAAACCGTCTGATCTATCGTCATCTTCCGCTTTTAAGGTAGGCAAAGATACGTCGCGCCGGTGAGTGGATTTTATTAAACCGAATACCTCTTTTTCCGAATGGCCTGGTAGATTGCCGCTGCCAACAGCACCAGGACGACAGGCAGGGCGATGCTGATCAACTGCCACCTGCCTTTTTCTCCCTGGATCTTTTGAGGATCCAGTAACCGGAGCACGATCTCTTTGTTTCTCACCTGGCTGATGCGGGCATCGTTCACGAGATACTCGATGCAATTCAAAAGAAACTGCCGGTTTGCCACGGGCACGAATAACCGCCCGTTTGAGGTCTGGCGTTCATACTCAGTGTAGGTGTATTTGTTCCAACCCATTGGGAGGGGCGCCATTTCGCCGGCTGTTTGGCCCACGTAATCATTGAGCACGATATCCCCATCGGCCACCACGATCATTTTATTGGGTACGGAGTTTCCCCGGAATTGTTCATTGATGGATCGCAGGGAATCCAGTTGCGACTGGCTGACCCGGTTATTGTACGCAGAGG
>CAMLEM010000305.1 GCA_946479005.1 uncultured Chitinophagaceae bacterium
CGATGCCTTTCTACTATACAATAAACGGGGCAGCCCTACGGGCTTGCGGTTTATCTTCATCAATTTTCCTATAAACAGGTTGCCCCTCCGGGGCGATTGCTACCTGCGCTGTTTCCCGCATCCCGAACCTTCGGGATCGAAGATCAATACACGCGCTACCTGCATCGATACCCCCCAATCCAAAGACTTGAAGTTGTAGATCCAATACAAACGAATCACAGACCTTTTCCTCATAATGCATCTTCCCTCCTAAATCTACTTCCCAATTGATATCCCCATTTTTCCTGAATGCCCCGTAGGGGCGACCTGCTTATAGCATTTAGATCCCCCTTGAATTCCGCAAGGCCGTAGGCCTGCCCCGATTAGAATGCGCAAACAACCTTTCAGGCAACCCTTCGACAAGCTCAGGGACCACGACGAAAAGGGGCAACCGCCGCAACCGCCGCATCGCTGCATCGCCGCGTCGCCGCGTCGCCGCGTCGCCGTATCCAAAAAATTGGTGTTCAGAAAAAAGATTGCCCCAAATAACCAGAAAACGTAGCTTACAATATCCTACAAAAATTCATCAGTATGACCCGCCTTACCAGGATCTGCCTATTGCCGGCGATCCTCTTCACCACATTGAACGCCTCTTCCCAGGAACGGGCAATGATTGATAAGAACCTGGCCCTGCTCGACAGCATTTATACTCGCGTGATGAACTTCTACGTGGAAAAACCCATTCCTCCGCAACTGTTTCGCTCCGCGATCGACGCCTCCCTGCAAACCCTCGATCCTTTCAGCAATTACATGAACGCAGAGGAAGCCAATGAATTCAATCTTTCCATCAAAGCCAAATTCGGAGGCATCGGGTTTGCCATTGCTCCTATGAATGATTCCTTCAATGTGAGGGAGATCTTTAAGGAAGCGCCCGCTGACAGAGGCGGCATCAGGCCGGGAGATTTCATTTTGGCGATAGATGGGCAAACGCTAAAGGGAAAACAGCTCGATGAGGTGGTACCTATGTTACGCGGCCAGCCAGGATCCACGGCAAAACTGAAGATCTTCAGGCCTTCCGACAGATCTATCAAAGAGATCAGCGTTACCCGGGAGCTGGTCATCCTGCCCAGTGTTCCCTACTACGGTTTGCTTCCCGGCGACAACGGCTATATCAGGATCACGGGTGAAACGGACCTGACCGGTGAGGAAGCTAAAAATGCTTTTCTCGAATTGAAAAAGAAGGCCAAACTGAAAGGCCTGGTGCTCGACCTGCGCGCGAACAGAGGAGGTAAAATGTTCGAAGCGATCAAAGTGGCCAACATGTTCATTGAAAAAGGAAAAGTGGCGGTTTCAGAGAAAAGCTGGTATTCCGACACCAGCTATCTTTTCAATGAAGATCCTCTTGACATTCATATTCCCCTGGTAGTTCTGATAGATACGCAGACCGTTTCCGCCGGTGAGATCCTCGCTGGGGCGCTGCAGGACCACGACCGTGCTATTATGATCGGCCAGAAAACCTTTGGCAAGGGAATGGTGCAGCGACTATACAATCTTCCCAACAACGAACTGTTGAAGCTTACCACGGCTTTTTATCATACTCCCAGCGGACGCTGCATTCAAAGAAAGGAAGAAGGCGGGGAACGCACCCGCAACTGGAGCGACAGCATGAAGACCGTCGTTTATACCGCCAAAGGCAAGGCATTAAATTCTTATGACGGCATTGCTCCCGATATTGCAATGACCATCCCTGTAGAGTCGGCCCTCGCCAGGGAGTTGATGAGTTGGCCGGGGAATTATATTTTCCGGTTCACAAGTGATTATCTTCTAAAAAACCCCCGCATTGCTCCTGCTGCGACCTTTCGCCTCACTGATAAGGATTATGATGATTTCATCGCCTTCCTGAAAAGGGAGGATTTTCAAATGACCACCGAGAGCGAACAAAAAATGAAAGAATTTCAAATGATCCTGCAGAAAGAAGCTTATTCCCCGGAGGTGCGCGCATCGTTCTCATCGTTCCAGGAACAATTGAAGAAGGAGAAAGAAAAACTCATCATCCTGCATAAAAAGGAGATCAAAAGCCTACTCGAGCGCGAGATCGTGGCGCAGGTTTATTATGATTGGGGAAGAGTGGAAAATAGTTTGAAGGATGATGAGGTGGTGAAAAAGGCGGTGGAGGTCTTGCTTAAAGGGAATTGAGACGAATTTTTAAAGCTGTTTCCCGCAGACTTCGCCTTCCCGTCTTCCATCCTTCCCGTCTTCTCCGCTAAAATCTTTTATGAACCACGGAGGACACGGAGGACATAGGTCCCTGCGGGACGAACACGGAGGGACAAGGTTTTCATACGCGTGAAGAAGATGGAAACGATTCTGTGAGATCTGTGGGAAACGGCTGTTCTTTGCGCCCTTAGCGGGCGCGCAGCACTTTGTGGCCTTTGTGGGAAACAAAAAACAGCCTTTCACGCAAGGAGCAACACTGCAGATACCTTTCTCCCGGTATAACAAAGTGTTTCCTGTAATAAATCATAATCATCTTAATAAATCCGCGTGCCATCTATCACTGCTTCACCACCTTCAATATCTCCTTATTCTCCAGCCTCACCAGGTACAATCCGTTCGGCATTGAAGAAAGATCAATAGACTGCGATTGGGCCGTGATCTTCAACCGCTGCAGCACGCGGCCATTCATATCGGTCAACACGGCTTCCGTGCCTACCAGGTCCTTATCGCCCACCAGCACGTGAACCAGTCCTGTAGTGGGGTTGGGGTATACAATGCTCGGCGTTGAACCGTTCCTGTTGTAATTAAGCCTTACAATATTCGAATACCGGAAACTGCCATCAAGATCGGTTTGCTTCAGGCGGTAGAACATCACGGAGCTTCCCAGCCTGTCAATATTCGGATCCGTATAATCGTAATGACGGGTGATCGTACTGTTACCTGCCGCCGGCACCGATCCTATTGCACTAAAATCACTACCGGTGAGCGATCGCTCTACGATAAACTCCCTGCTATTCTGTTCGCTGCCGGTCGCCCATTTGAGATGATTGTTCACGCCCTGGTTGGTTCCCGTAAAATACAGCCAGGTCACGGGCAGGGGATTGCCGATCGTGGCGCATTGGATAACACCCGGCCGCAGCGTTTCGGTATTGCCCACCCGGTCGGTGGCCAGCACAAAGAAGCAATAGTTGGCTTCCACCGGCAATACAATCGTGGTGTCGGTTCGCCGGATACGCGGGAAGAGTACGCTGTAATTGGTCAGGTCCGTAGAAACATACACGGTATAATAATCAATACCGCATCCGCCCGGGTCGTCGCTGCCCGACCAGCTCAGGGTAACGGGGTTCGTGCCGCTACCCCCGATGGCATTCATCTGGCTGGTCGGTGGAACTGCGTCAATCGTGTTGGTATAAATATTCGTTGGGATCGTATCATTGGT
>CAMLEM010000306.1 GCA_946479005.1 uncultured Chitinophagaceae bacterium
AAAAGCTTCTCCAGGGCCTTGCCTTCCAGGTCCATCGCAATGATCTGCCCATTGGGATCAATTAAAAAAGAAGTAGGGAGGGCATAAATATTCCATTGTCTTGCCGTAGTTGCTTCCCAACCCCGGTCGTCGATCACCTGTAACCACTCGATCTTGTCTTTCTTCACAGCTTTCAACCACTCAGAACGATCCTCATCGAGTGAAACACTGAAGATCTCGAAACCTTTGTCGTGGAACTTCTCATAGATCTTTCCCAATCCCTTATTGGCCACGCGGCAGGGACCACACCAGGAAGCCCAGAAATCAAGAAGTACAAGTTTGCCTTTCAGGGACGAGAGCCGAAGGGTATCTCCCTTCGCCGTGGGTAACGCGATATCCGGCAAAACTCCTCCAAAATGATCCTGTGACCGGCTGGCCAGGGAGGCCAGGCAGAGGAAAAGAATGAGAACGGAACGGTTCATTTGTATTGAATTAAAAACACCGGCGCGGGGTTAACCGGCGCCGGTTGGAATTTCATCAGATCCTTACGTGGTATATTCTTGATCCGCCAGGTATACCATCCGCAGTGCAACAGGCTCCTGCTTTTCCATCCTTGTAGCAGGGATGCCTGGTAGCGTTGCTGAGCTTTTTGAACTCTTTGGATGTTACATAATCTTTATCGAGTACCGTGAGGGTTTGTTCTCCATTTAATGTCTGGGTTCCCTCACCAAGAAAATGAAAGTTGAGCGCTCCGATCTTAAAATGCCTGTCTTTAACCAACTCCTGTGCCTGGAAATTCCCGGTTAGTTTGAGACTGCCGACAGAAAAGCCGGCATCTTCCACGGCATCTTTGAGCTCATCAATATCCATTTTTACATCCGCCCTGAATACAATATTAAAGGCTGAGTTCTTGATGTCAGATCTCACGGACTCCACAAAAGGAAGCTTTTCAAGCGCTTTATTGATCGCATTGCTGCACATCGCGCAGGTCAGGCCCGTGGCCTGCAGGTTCGCTTTCGTGAACTGGGCATTTGCACCGAATCCGATCATCAATATACCGGTGAACAATAATATTTTTTTCACTCACACTGAATTTATGGAGTTTACGACTTCTTGCAGCAATCACCACCGCTGGTGCATTTTCCGTCCTTGCTGCAATTTTTACCTTCTTTGCAATTCTCACATTTCCCTTCGCTGCATTTCTCATCACATCCCTCACATTTCTTGCATTCGCCATCTTTGCAGCAGGAAACCTTTGCTTCATTTGTTGAGGCCCGGTCATATTTGCAGCAACCGTGAAGCTTGTCGTAAGATTCCTGGCTGGCAGTAGCGCCGGCATTGTCATATCCCACTTTGGCGATCTTCTTTTGGATCTTCGCCATACTGGTGGAACTGCTGTTGAATGTCACTTTTATTTCCTTGGAATCCACATCCCACTCTGCAGCTGTAGCACCAGCATCCTTTGCCGCTTTCTCGATCTTAGACTTACACATACCGCAGTTACCGCTCACTTTAAATGTTTCGGTAACAGATTGTGCATTTGAAAATCCCGCGAATGCCAGCAGGGCAAACGCAACTGAAAAAACTTTAAGCGTTCTCATAATTATATAAATAAGTGTATTAATTGAATACGATTAACAATGGAAAGGATCATTAGATCCGGGACTTTGAAAACAAAAGAAGCTTAAATCCGAAAGACGCGGTTCTGCACACAGATCTCCCTTCCCGTCAACAACGGTGGAGGTGCAGTGACCACGAAGCCAGATCCGGAAGAATTTTGAAGAGGTGATGAGATCAGGGGATGGTCCCCGGCCAGTTGGAGGTCCGGAGCTGTAAGAGAAAAAGAAAAGGCTACTGCGGAAGACTGGTCTTCATCTGATTTTAAAACCACGATCTCGTCATCACAACAACCATTCTTTTCGTTGTGCATCCCACAATTTCCACAAACATCCGTATCCTTCCCGAAGAATTTCGTTGAGGCCAGCTCATTCATACAGAAATGATAATTGATCACGATCCCGCTGCTGAAAGCGAGATAAGAGACCAATAATATCACTGAGAAGACCCTTTTCATTGAATGAGACAAAATTAGCTAAAAAACCGGGATTTCAAATGCCCTTCCCCCGCATTCCCGGGCCAGGACACACATTATGAACGCATTAACGATCAATTGACAAAACTCCAGTAGATCCCTACTCTGACCTGTAGTCCGGGCAGGGCATAGCCCGGGGCCACCAGGTTATTCTGTGTGAAGTTCAATCCGTCCAGATCGGTGCGCACCGTATTGAGGTTCTCAAAGCGCAAGAAAGCTTTGAAAGGCCGGATGCGAAAATGGACATAGGCGGAAATATCCGGACGTTTGTTGCTGATCCGCTCCTGGTCCTGGTAAAAAAACTGGCCCAGCAGGGGTGAATAATTATCCGCCTTATACGGAGCCCGGTATCTTCCTTCCAAACCCATCGCGATGTTAAGGTTCCTGAACCCCAGGTTACCTTCATATCCAAACCGGTGCCTGGTAAGGATCGCGGGAACGTGAACAGGCGCATTTCCAATCTCCTGTTGAAAATGCAGGTCGGCGTGCCAGTACCAGGATTTGGCGATACGGAAGGTTTTCTTCAGGGTCACCTGCAAGAAATTAAAGAGGGTGGCTTCCTGCCGCAGCCTGAAAAACTCAGTGAGATAGGCATAATTGGACAGGATATAATAATCACCACTCAGCCCGAGCCGGAATGAAGGAAGCTCATAGGCAGCGAAAAGATGCGTAATGTTTTCCTTGTTGAATGATTTGGGTTCATCCAGGTAAAACGAGCTCCGCCTGTCAAAAATGAACGAGGGAGTCCGGCTCACGTTCTCAAATCCCAGTTTCAGCCGGCCGAGCTTCACCCCTGCATTCCTCTCGATGCTGGCATACGCTCTATAATCCCCGGCATTGAGGCCAGTGAAATACAGTATCCCGCTTAACATCAGGTCCCAATTCTGGTTCTTTGTCCGGTTCCGGTATTCGCCGTGCCCGAAGATGTTATACATACTTGAGCTGCCAGAGGTGAACTGCCCGGAGATATGCTGATGAGTGATGCCCACGCGGATGAACTGATGGAGATTGCGGGCATCCGGGTACTGGTAAATGGAAACATCATTGATTAGCTCCCGGAAGGAATCCTTCAAACGAAAGGTATCGGCTTTCTCCGCGATGGTGGTGTCATAGAAATCCTCGTAATAGGCCGAGTCGGCCACCAGGTCGAAGAACTCATACTTGTTGCTTTTATAAGTGATGGTATGTTCGAAACGCAGTCTTGGGAAGAAAAGAGGGATCACGGTGGAGTCAGTGACAAGGGAATCCTTTTTGCCCAGGTCGTACTGCTGCCGTTCGTGCGGGTCGCTGAGCACGTCGTACGCGTGGGTGACCTCTTTGAAGCGCTCGGATGCCTCTGCCCC
>CAMLEM010000307.1 GCA_946479005.1 uncultured Chitinophagaceae bacterium
GAGCCGACATAACCGGGTTGCTGCGCAAGGATCCCTTCGAAGAGAGTTCTTGCTTTCTGATCATCACCCAGCTTGATATACTCCAGTGCCATCGCGTGATTCAGGAAAGGATCTCCCGGCGTTTCTTTAAGTAGGGCTTCAAGTTGGGGAATGCGACTCATATATTTTTCTCTTTACCTTCGCTTCATTACCTTTGCGTTAGTTGCATAAACAACCAATCAATCTCTGATGAAAATACTCGTTTGTATCAGCAAAACGCCGGACACAACGGCAAAAATAGCCTTCACCGATAACAACACGAAATTCGACAGCAACGGGGTGCAATGGATCATCAATCCTTACGATGAATGGTATGCCCTGGTTCGCGCGATCGAATTAAAGGAAAAAGATCCCGCAACCATCATTCACCTCGCAACAGTTGGCACAGCCGATTCCGAACCCATCGTCCGCAAAGCCCTGGCACTCGGCGGGGATGAGGCCATCCGGGTGAATATCGAAAGCCACGACAGCTTCTTAATCGCCTCCCAGGTTGCAGAAGTGGCAAGGTCCGGTGGGTATGACCTGGTGATGACCGGTAAGGAAACCATCGATTATAATGGTTCTTCCATTGGAGGAATGGTGGCGGAACTGATGGGCCTCCCCTTTGTTTCCCTCGCCACCAAACTCGAATGGAATGGCAACACCGCCTCGGTTACGCGTGAGATCGAAGGCGGAGAAGAGGTTTGCGAGGTGGCTCTGCCCTTTGTGATCAGTTGCCAGAAAGGAATGGCTGAACCGCGCATTCCGAATATGCGCGGGATAATGGCTGCAAGAACCAAGCCCCTGAAAGTGGTGGAGCCTACTGCCGTGGAAGCGCTTACAGGCATTTCAGGTTTCGGACTTCCTCCTGCGAAGGCAGGAGTGAAACTCATTGATCCGGAAAATGTGGATGAGCTGGTTCGCCTTTTGAGAGAAGAAGCCAAGGTGATATAAGAATATTTTCAAAAATCAAATTCCAAATCCCAATTCCGGAACCCGGAATCACAAATCAATCAAAATGTCGGTATTAATATTCATCGATTCCTCAGAAGGACATATTAAGAAAGCTTCTCTTGAAGCCATCAGCTATGGTGCGAAGATCGGCGAACAGATGGGCGTGCCTGTGGAAGGAGTGGTATTGGGACCGGTTACCGAAGATATTGCCGCACTTGGAAAATATGGTGTAAAAAAGATCCATCACGTAAATGATGCATCCCTGGCTCATTTCGACGCGCAGGTATTTACTTCCGTGATCGCACAGGTGGCGGAAAGCACCAATGCCGGGGTAATCATTTTCTCCAATAACGTGGATGGAAAGGCCATTGCTCCCCGGCTATCCGTGCGGCTGAAGGCGGGCCTTGTTTCGGGTGCTGTTGCGCTTCCCGAGACCGGCAACGGTTTTGTCGTAAAGAAAAATGTTTTTTCCGGTAAGGCATACGCGAATATTTCAGTGAACACGGAGAAGAAGATCATTGCCCTCAATCCAAATGCCTATAAAGTGGAAGAAAGCGGCGGTAACCCGGCAGAGGTCGTCCCTTTCAGTGCGAACATAGAAGCCTCCAAAGTGAAAGTGGTTTCTGTAAATAAAGCCAGTGGCGAAGTCCCTCTCACTGAAGCAGAGATCGTAGTAAGTGCCGGCCGGGGATTAAAGGGTCCCGAGAACTGGGGGATGATAGAAGAACTGGCAAAAACCCTTCACGCCGCTACGGCCTGCAGCCGACCGGTCGCCGATGCACACTGGCGGCCGCATAATGAGCACGTGGGTCAAACCGGTATCGCGATCGCTCCTAATCTTTATATCGCCATTGGTATTTCAGGAGCCATCCAGCACCTGGCGGGTGTAAACCGGAGCAAAACGATCGTAGTGATCAATAAGGATCCCGAAGCTCCTTTCTTCAAGGCAGCGGATTACGGGATCGTAGGAGACGCGTTTGAAGTGGTCCCGAAGCTCACAGAGGCTTTGAAAAAGTTGTAACCCCCAAAGACGCGAATACTATCACACGCAAGGAACGCGGTTCGCTTCGCGCAGTCGCAGTTAGATTGCCATTGCATTATGATATTACTGCGATCTCGACAGCGATCTGCGGCCGCCGCAATTTCTTCGTCCTTTGCGGTTAAATTTCATTCCACTTTTCCCATAAAACCGGAAACCGCTAAATTTGCCCTTCCATGAAGAAAATCGAGCTGGAAATAGTGGCATTATCACACAGCATCACCCAAACGCATTCCTATGCCGTAGTACTGGGCGAGATCAAAGGACTCAGGAGATTACCCATTGTCATCGGAGGCTTTGAGGCCCAGGCCATTGCAGTGGCACTGGAAAAGATGCAGCCCAGCCGCCCCCTCACCCACGACCTGATGAAGAACTTTATGAATGCCTTCGCCATCGACCTGCTCGAGATCATCATCACCGACCTTCAGGAAGGCATTTTCTACTCCAAGCTGGTCTGTTCCACGGAAAATGATACTGTCGAGATCGACTCCCGTACCTCCGACGCCATCGCCCTGGCCGTCCGTTTCGGCTGCCCCATCTACACCTACGAAAATATTCTCGAAAGCGCCGGCATCCTGATGGAAGACACAGGGCCCGGAAAAAAGAAAAAATCAAAGCAGGAAGTGGTGGTTGAAGATGACCGCTCCACCGGCAACGAAGATCTCAAAACAATGACCCTTGAAGAGTTGAATACGCTACTGAATGAAGTGCTCGAAGGTGAAGATTATATCCGTGCCATTGCCATTAGGGACGAGATTAATAGCCGGAAAAAGAAATGATGCAGGATACAGGATGCCGGATGTAAGATAAAGGATCGCGCATCCCATAACACCCTATTATGATTTCGTTCCCCAATGCAAAGATCAACCTGGGACTTCACGTGGTCCGCAAGCGCAGTGACGGTTACCACGATATCGAAACCATTTTCTACCCCCTCCCGCTGAACGATTGCCTCGAGATCCTCGTTAACAGGGAGGCAGGCAAAAAATTTTCTCTCCCTCTCAGGGTTACCGGTATCCACCTCGATGGAGATGCTTCTTCGAATATCTGCGTCAAGGCTTACCGCCTCCTGCGCCGCGATTTTCCGGAGATCCCTTTTGTGAAAATGCATCTTCATAAGCAGATCCCTGCCGGCAGTGGGTTGGGTGGAGGAAGCGCCGACGGGGCCTTTGCCCTGCGGATGATGAATGGAATTGAGTGATGAGGAACTCCTGGAATATGCGGCGGAACTGGGCAGCGATTGTCCTTTCTTCATTTTGAACCGCCCCTGCCACGCGGAAGGAAGGGGTGAAAAACTCGAACCGATCGAGCTGGACCTGTCCGGCTACCAATTCGTGGTCGTAAATCCCGGGATCCATATCGGCACCGGCCGGGCTTTCCTGGACATCAGACCTGAACAGC
>CAMLEM010000308.1 GCA_946479005.1 uncultured Chitinophagaceae bacterium
CGGGATCCCATAGATAAGATCTGCCGTGATATTCGAAAAATGTTTTCCGGCGAGCTGCAGTGAAGCAGCAGCCTGTTGCGCATTATGCGCCCGGTTCATCCAGCTCAGGTCTTCCTCCCGGAAGCTCTGTATCCCGATGCTTAGCCTGTTGATTCCTGCCGTTCTCCAGGACAGGAGTGACTCTTCAGTGACATCATCGGGATTTGCCTCCAGGGTTATTTCCGCGGAAGGGTCCACAGGGTAGAATTCACGGATCTTTTTTAAAAGAAGGGATATTTCTTCCCCGGAAAGAAGAGAAGGCGTGCCGCCACCGAAATAAATGGTTTCCACGACCTCTTTTTCAATGAAGCCTTTTTGTAATTCGATCTCTTTTTCCATCGCGCCGAGCATTTCCTGCTTATACACCAGGGAGGTGGCAAAATGGAAATTGCAGTAGTTGCAGGCCTGGCGGCAAAAGGGGATATGAAGATAAATGTTCATTTGCTTGGCGCGGATACAGGAGAATGATGCAGGATGTAAGATTCGGAAATCCGGAATCCGAAATCCGGAATCCAGTGTGTATTTTTGAAAATCCTATATCCAGACTTTGCCAAAATTACCCCTATACTATTTCACCCTTCTCATTCTTTGTGCCAGCTCCCCGGGTTTAACGCAGAATTATGTGCTGGAAGTTAAGGGTGTTGACAAGGATTCGGCCTGGATCGTGGAGAACACAGGTTTACAAACATCTTTTACTTCCCTGGAACAGGCGCGAAAGCATATCGATGCGCATTTTTTATCCTTGAAGAGCCGGGGTTTTGTTACTGCTTCCATCGACAGCCTGTATATGGGACCGCAAAATGCCGTGATCCATCTCTTTATCGGGGAGATCTATCTCTGGGCAAGGCTTGACGGTAATTCACTGGATCCGCTCCTGCGGGAAAAGCTGGGCTGGAGGGATAAGATGTATGAAGGAAGAGCCATTGATTTCAACCAGGTGAAACTCTGGGAAGAAAGGATCCTGGATTATTATGAGAATAATGGTCATCCTTTTGCGAGGGTCTATCTCGACAGCCTGCAGCTGGAACCGGGGCAACAGGTATATGCAAGGCTGGTTGCTGAGCCGGGACCGCTTTATCACATCGACAGCATTCGCATTTTTGGCAATGCAAAGATCACCACGGCTTACCTGCAGCGTTACCTCGACATTCCCAACCATTCGGTGTATAATAAAGAACGACTCTCCAATATCAGCCGGAAGATCAGGGAGCTGAGCTATGTGGAAGAAAAGAAGCCGGCCGATCTGACGATGCTGGGCACGGGTGCCGTACTCAATCTTTATCTCGACCAGAAAAAAAGCAGCCAGGTGAATGTGATCGTCGGGTTTCTACCGAACAATGATCAGCTGGCCTCAAAGAAATTATTGCTTACCGGGGAGGCGAACATACTGTTGAGAAATGCGCTGGGTGCCGGTGAAACCTTTGGATTGAACTGGCAGCAGATCCAGGTGAGATCACCCCGCCTGAACCTGCTTTACCAGAACCCTTATCTTTTCCGTTCCCCGGTAGGCCTGGATTTTAGTTTCGAAATGTTCAGGAAGGACAGCTCCTTCGTCAACGTCAATTTCCAGTTAGGTGCCGCTTATATCCTCAACCAGAACCAGTCGGCCAAATTATTCGTGCAGCGGGTGCAAACCATCGTGAACCAGGGGGGCCTGCAAACCGAAAAAGTGATCCTTACCAGGAAATTACCTGATATCGCTGATATCAGCTCTACGGTCCTGGGCCTGGAGTACGAGCTGAATACCACGGATTATCGTTTCAACCCAAAGAAAGGGGACGAACTCAGATTAACACTGGGGATAGGGACCAAGAAGGTCAAAAAGAATAACGAGATCCTCGACCTGGAGGATCCTTCCGACCCGGGTTTTGATTTTGCATCGCTTTATGATACCGTAAATCTGAATACTTACCAGCTGCGGCTGCGAATGCTGGCTTCCCGTTTTTTTCCATTGGGGAAGCAAAGCACCCTGAAAACTTCGGTGCAGGGAGGATATTTCAACAGTGGGAATATTTTCAGGAATGAACTTTTCCAGATCGGTGGTTACCGGTTGCTGCGGGGATTTGATGAAGAAAGCCAGTATGTTTCCCAGTTCGCCATTGGCACACTTGAATACCGGTTCCTTTATGTTACCGGTTTAAATTCATTTTTCTACGCCCTGGTGGATGCTGGCTGGGGCAAAACCCTGGAACTGGGTGGGGCCACGGACCGGTTCTATTTTGGAACCGGCCTGGGACTGGCTTTTGAAACAAAGGCGGGAATCTTCAATCTCGCCTGGGCGATCGGAAAACGTGATGATACGGATCTCGACCTGAGGAAGTCGAAGATCCATTTTGGGTTTGTGAATTATTTTTAGGGAACAGCCAACAGCCGGACGCAGCGACGCAACGGAGCAGCGATCGCCGCGTCCGCTGCCACTCCGCGCCGTGGTCCCTGAGCCTGTCGAAGGGCTGCGTCCGGCCGTTTCCTGCATTTTTTTTCCAGCTACATTTGCACTCAATGCGTGGTTCATTTCTCCTCGTACTCTTGCTGCTGTTGAATATCGGCTCATCAGCCCAGGTAGATTCTATTTCTCCTCCTGCGAATGACACTTTGAGAGACCAGAGAACAGAGCCCGCTTCGTTTAGCGATTCTGTTTCCAAAAGACCAATAACTGATACACCCTGGGAACGTACTCACTCTTTCGATTCGCCCGTCGTGAGCCAGGAGATCCTGATGCATCATCCCTGGATGGGCTTTTCATCTTCCCCGGAAATGAATTATTCAAAGCCGCGAACCTACCTGGGAAAGGAGGTCCATTTCTATACCATTGTTGGTCTCCTCCTTCTTTTTGCCATTTTACGGAATGCTTTCCCCAAATATTTTTCCGACCTGTTCCGGGTTTTCTTCAGAACCACATTGAAGCAGAGGCAGATCCGGGAGCAGTTGATGCAAACCCCCCTGCCTTCTTTATTATTGAACGCGTTCTTTGTGATCTCAGCAGGGATCTACCTGGCTTTTGTGCTTGACCATTATGGGAAGAACCCGGCAGATAGCATCTGGGAACTCGCCCTTTACTGCGGTGTGGGCATTGCGATCGCTTATTTTGTAAAATTCATAGGCTTAAAGATCCTGGGAGCAATCTTCGGGGTGCAGAACGCGGCTACTGCCTACATATTCGTGGTGTTCATCGTAAACAAGATGATCGGGATCCTGTTACTGCCTTTTATCGTGATCCTGGCGTTTACCAGTGGTCCTGCCTTCGGGATCGCGCTCAAACTTTCTTTCCTGTTGCTGGCAGGAATGCTTCTTTACCGCCTGGTGCTCACCTTTTCAGCCATCCGTAACCAGATAAAAGTCAATCCTTTTCATTTTTTGGTATACGTCGCG
>CAMLEM010000309.1 GCA_946479005.1 uncultured Chitinophagaceae bacterium
TCAGAATCCCACTTCCGCCCTTGTTACCGTAAAATGCTTTCCCTGGGTGAGGGGAGATAAATTCGCTTTGATTGGCGATGCCGCGCACGCCATTGTCCCGTTCTTCGGTCAGGGAATGAACGCCGGCTTTGAGGATTGCCGGGTATTGGATGAGTTGATCGAGAAGAATGGGGATGACTGGAGGTCGATCCTGGATGAGTACCAGCAGCTGCGTAAACCGGATGCGGATGCCATTGCGGATATGGCGGTGAATAATTTTACCGAGATGAGGGCACGCACGGCTGAGCCAAAATTTCTACTACAGAAAAAGATCGAGGCGCTGCTCCACGAGAAATACCCGGACCTATGGATCCCGGCATACTCACAGGTCACCTTCAGCCCGAACATCCGGTATAGTGAAGCCTTAAAGAGAGGCGATCGACAGGAAGCGATAATGAAGGAGGTGATGGAAATAAAGGACATCGAAAACAAATGGGATTCAGAAGAGATCGAAAAGCTCATCCTGGAAAAAATCAATAAATATGCGAAGAGCGGAACTCATTGACTGGATCAAAAAAAGGAGATCCTACCTCTGCGTGGGGCTCGATACGGATCCACGGAAATTGCCGCTCCACCTGGCAAATGACCCCGATGGCGTATTCAAATTCAACAAGGCCATCATCGATGCAACAGGACCGCTGTGCGTAGCCTATAAATTGAACACCGCTTTTTATGAAGCGGAAGGATTGAAAGGCTGGGAAAACCTCGAGAGAACAGCCGCGTATATTGGAAATACTCACCTGCGAATAGCCGATGCAAAGCGGGGCGACATTGGGAACACCTCCTCGATGTACGCCCGGGCTTTCTTTGAAAAGATGTCGTTCGATGCCGTTACAGTGGCTCCTTATATGGGAGAGGATAGTATCCGTCCTTTCCTGGAGTACGAGGAAAAGTGGACGATCGTTTTGGGACTGACCTCTAATAAAGGCAGCGGGGATTTTCAGAAATTGAAACTGGAAAATGGTGAATCCTTATACCTCAGCGTGATCAGCAGGATCAGCCGCTGGGGTGACCCCGGCAAACTGATGTTTGTGATCGGGGCCACGCAGGGAGCTGAGGCAGGACGGATCCGCGACCTGGTTCCGGAACATTTTTTTCTCGTGCCTGGTGTAGGCGCACAGGGAGGAAGCCTGGTTGAGATCTCAAAAGCGGCGATGAATAAAGACTGTGGCCTTCTGGTGAATGCCAGCCGCTCTGTCATTTATGCTTCTTCAGGCGAGGATTTCGCGGCGAAGGCGGGGGCAGAAGCCGCTCTCTTACAAAACCAAATGGCAACATTGCTGGGTTGAAAAAAGGTTGCCCGGGGGCAACCGTTTCTCAGCCGGTCCTGGTAAATTATATGATTCGCGTGTTTGGTCGTTTTCCCGATTTATTCTTCCGGCTCAGGTCAACTTTCAGGTCGTGCCCGGCAATGATCTCACCGAAACTGGAATTGATCGTGATCTTCGAAGCCCCGCTTCCGGAAATTCCTTTATAATTCCTGTTGAACCTGGGTCCGTACCTGTTGTTATCTTCCTTTCCCTCTTCATTGATGGCAAATGAGGTTTTATTGGAAAACTCACCGTGAGATGTATGGATATCCCAGCTGGCCGAGAAATTCTTTTCCAGGTCGAGATAAATGGAGGAATAGGAATTGTTGATGTCCAGGGATCTCACTTCATTGTCCAGGTCGAGCTTTACATTGGAGAAGTCAAGGTCTGATTTCACTTCTCCCGTGATCTTGTTCACGGAACCCTCGGAAAATTTGATGTTCAGTTTACCACCCGACACCTGCCCGATGGTGGCCTTTCCAAATTCCACATTGACCACTTTCGTATTGGTCAGCTTGCCCGCTGTTAACGTACCGAACTTACTGCTGATCTCCAGGGGGCCGCGAAAATCTGGTATTGTCAATGGTCCGAACTGGTTGGAGGCATCCAGGGCATTTCCCGGAGGAAGATAAACCACGTAATCGATCTTCATTCCTTCATTGCGATGCCCTTTTTCCTTATCGGATTTATCGCTGTTCGAGCTCTCCATTTTGGTACGGAAATACACACCCCCCGACTGCTTACCATCTTCGATGCTGATGCGGTCGAGGATCTCCTGGGCACGCTTCTCATCATCCGATTTACCGGTGATCTGTACGTCGACCTTTACCTCGTTTTTATCCCAGGTGTTGATCTTCATTTCCCCGAACTGGTTACTGAGAGTTACTTTATCGCCGCCCCCCAGGGAATAGGACTTGGAGTAAGATTTAGATTTTTTGAATTTCGGTTCCGGATGTTCTTTCTTTTCTTCCTGTGCCTGTAAAGCAAATGCGAAAAGGAATAGAGCCGCGAACAAATTAAATGCGTGTTTCATTGTTTTGTTTGTTTTGTTTGATTTCCCGGATGATGATCAATTGTTTGGTGAGGAGCTCCGTCTGTAATTGCAGGTTGCCGAGCATGGCTTCCAGCAGGGTTTCACGGTTTAAATGACTACCCAATTGATCTTTCAGTGAGCGGTAAGCGCTATCCAGCTGACTGATATCGCGGGTGAATTCATTATATAATTCGGGGTTTTGCTGGCGAAGTCTCTTCAACTCTTCCTGCTGCAGGTCGATGATCTGCCTGAACTGGGCGATCTGAACAGAATACACCGGATCTTCATCATACGGGAACGACTCGGTTTCGGTGGCCACGGGAGCAGGTGAGCGGCTGTCTTGTTTCCAGTTGAAAAAGAACACCATCAGCAGGATAACTGAGGCGGCGGCAACACTCCATCGAAACCAGGGGAGCCTGGCCATTCTGCCGCGGGGGGAATGGATCCCGGTAACCCGACGCAGGACCCGCGAAGAAGGGGTTTCGCTATCGAAAGCTTCCCTGTTCTGATCAATGTAACGTTTCAGGCTATCCTTCATTTTCGATCTCTTTTTTGATCATTTCCAATAATTTTTTTCGTGCCCTGTGATATTGGGTCCTTACCGTGGACGCGGTAATACCCATCATTGCAGCGATCTCCTCATACTCATAACCTTCAAAAAGATGAAGCGTGATGACGGTACGGTATCCCGTGGGCAGGTCACTGACCGATCTTTTCACCTGCTCGATCTTCCAGCGGCTGGTGTCCTCTTCGGGTTCCTCCGCGGGCTCGGCGTATTTCTCCATTGCGTCAATATCTACGACCAGCGCTTTTCTTCTTCTCAACAGGTCAATGGACCGGTTCACGACGATTCGTTTGAGCCAGGCGCCAAAAGTGGAAGAATAGTCGAAATCTCCCAGGTACTGGAACGCCGAAATAAAGGCCTCCTGCAGCACATCTTCCGCATCAGACCGGTTGTTGACGATCCTCAGGCTGGTATTATACATCGGTTGTGCATACTTCGCATATAGAGCCGAATAGCTTTG
>CAMLEM010000310.1 GCA_946479005.1 uncultured Chitinophagaceae bacterium
TACCTCGTGCAGAACCGGTATGAGCAGAACAGGAATCTTTATTCCATTATGAACGTGGAGCGCTGGGCCATTTACGGCATCCTGAGCCTGGTGCTTGTGGTGGCGGCATTTACGATGATCGGGGCATTGACGATGCTGGTGCTGGAAAAGCAAAAAGACATCAGTGTGCTTCACGCGCTGGGCGCCGACCGGGGATTTATCCGTAAGATATTTTTAAGCGAGGGGATCCTGTTGGCCGTGATCGGGGGAGTGACGGGAATGCTCATCGCCTTCCTGCTCGCCTGGCTGCAGGTGAGATATCATTTGATCCCACTGGAAGGGGGATCCTTTTTGATTGATTATTTCCCGGTGAAGATCCGGTGGCAGGATTTCGCGCTGGTGGGAGCGACAGTGTTCGTAATCGCGATCATTGCTTCGTGGATTCCATCGCGGAAGGCGGGAGCGAATATTCTCCTGAGGGAGTTCTAGAGAAGAATGTCAATGTTCAATTTTCAGGTGAAGTATCAGGTTTGGAGATCGGGGCTAAAACGCCCGTTTTTCTAACGAAATTCATTTGTTATTCCTTGAAAAGGAATTTTCTGATGTTTTGATGGGCGCTTGAGCGCCCATCAAACAATAGCCCTGCGCTTTAGCGCAGGGTATCTGGGCGCCTCTTGAGTGTGTGGGCTTTAGCCCAATTGAATATTTCATTCTAAATGTAGGGATATCATTGGGCTAAAGCCCACAGATTGAATTTCGCCTCGCACCCCTGGCTGAAGCCAGGGGCTATTGTTTAAGGGCGCTAAAGCGCCCGTTTCATTCTCAAGTGTCGTTTATTATCCACGTTACGAGGAAGCTTCTTTCATTTAATGGTGTGCGAAGTGTCGTTTGTGAAATTGTATTTGGAGACTTATCACCTGGTATTTGAACTTTGAAGTTTGTATTTCAGTAATCACCGAGAGTTTCCGGTAACTGCGCCAGCGCCTTCGCCAGCTGCTCATCATTCGGCGCGATCCCGTGCCATTCGTGCGTTCCTTCCATAAAGTCCACTCCTTTTCCCATTTCCGTATGCATCATAATGGCAACGGGTTTACCCTGGCCCGTCATCGATTTTGCTTTTTCCAGGGTGGCAACCACTTCATCCATATTATTTCCATCCATCTCCAGGGTAGCCCAGCCAAAGACGTCAAATTTTTCACGGATATTTCCCAGGTACATCACTTTATCCGTGGGCCCGTCTATCTGCTGCCCGTTCCAGTCGATCGTGGAGACCAGGTTATCCACTTTATGATGGGCAGCGAACATCACCGCTTCCCAGACCTGGCCTTCATCCAGTTCTCCGTCGCCGTGCAGGGAATAGACCAGGTTTTTTTCTCCATTGAGGCGTTTGGTAAGGGCGGCGCCGATGGCCACGCTCATTCCCTGGCCGAGGGAACCCGAAGCAATGCGCACGCCCGGCAGGTGTTCGTGGGTGGCAGGATGGCCCTGCAGCCTGGAATCGATCTTACGGAAAGTTGATAATTCTTTAATATCAAAATACCCGCTCCGGGCCAGGGTAGAATAATATACCGGGGAGATATGACCATTTGAAAGAATGAAAACATCCTCATCCTTCGCGTCCATACTGAAGTTGGGGTTATGCTTCATCACTTTGAAGTACAATGCGGTAAAATAATCCGCACAACCCAGCGAACCCCCGGGGTGACCGCTCGCGGCGCCGTGTACCATTCTAACAATGTCGCGTCTGACCTGGGATGCAATGGACTGAAGTTCTGCCATAAAAACTAGTATCTTATTAAACTTTTTGTATCTTGTCGCTTCAAATCGAAGATCGTTGCAAAAGTGCGATCTTTTTGAATACAAAATCCACCCGGATTAATCTATCCTGTCACAAAATCAAGTCATCCTTGTACGTGGAAAGCCAGGTCCAACGTGTGAATAGAACCGAGGAATGAAAAACTGGAGCTAAAACCTAAATTTGTGACGTTATTTAAAATGCTGCTTGATGCTTGATGTTCTCTTAACGGCTTCGGTTTCTTTTATCATTACATTTTTGGCGATCCCGGTGATCTTGCAGGTGGCAGAGAAGAAAAAATTGTATGATATTCCCGACGAACGCAAACTTCATACAAGACCGGTGGCTTCACTGGGCGGCGTAGCCATTTTCGGCGGCTTCCTCCTGGCTTCCCTGCTTTCCGTGCAGGGCTATCTTAATCCTGAATTCCAGTATTTTTTCGCGGCTGCCCTGGTTATATTTTTCCTGGGACTAAAAGACGACCTGCTGATCCTTTCGGCCAGTAAGAAATTCGTAGGCCAGATCATCGCGGCTTCCATACTGATCCACCTGGCGGGCATTCGCCTCGACAGTATGTTCGGCCTCTTTGGCTTCGAACAATTGCCTGAAGGCTTTGCGCTTGCCCTGTCTTATTTCACGATCATCGTGATCATCAATTCCTTCAACCTGATCGACGGGGTGGATGGGCTGGCTGCCAGCCTGGGCATCCTTACGATGCTGGTCTTCGGGGTTTATTTCTTTGCAGTGGAATACCAGGCCTATGCCCTGTTCTCTTTCGCGATGGCGGGCGCCCTCGGTGCCTTTATGATCTTCAATCATCACCCGGCAAAGATCTTTATGGGGGATTCCGGCTCCCTGATGATCGGCCTGGTGAATGCCATTCTCGTGATCAAATTCATCAATGTGGCACACGATCCGCTGGTAGCCCTTCCCGTTAGTTCCTCCGTGGCCATCGGGTTTGCCATTTTGATCGTTCCCCTGCTGGATACCCTTCGCGTATTCGCCGTGAGGATCCTCAAAGGCAATTCGCCTTTCACACCCGACCGGAATCATATCCATCACCTTTTGCTGGATAATGGATTGGGGCACGCCGCCGTTGCACTGACCTGTGTAGGGATCAATATCGGGTTCATCCTGCTGGCCTGGTTTGGCCGTTCGCTGGGCACCACCCTGCTGATCGGCATTATGCTGGCCCTTGCATTCAGTGGTATCGGTTTGTTATATCTCCGCCGTCGCAGCCGCCGTGTGCTGGTAGTGGAAAAGCGGGCCGACGGGGCAGCAGAGCTCAAAACCACATCCAAGGTGGTCACGCTCACCAAGGAGGTTGCACCTGCGGAACCTCTCAACCTTTAACAGTTTTCTTAATCCCTAACTTCCTTAGTTTTGCCAAATGGCAGAAGATATTCCCTCCATTATTGCGGACGCCGGTGATCATATGCGTAAAGCGATCCGGCATTTGGAAACCGAACTGGTAAAGATCCGCGCCGGAAAAGCGAATCCAAACATCATTGACGGGCTGGTCGTGGATTATTATGGAAATCCCACCCCCATCGGGCAGGTGGCCAATGTGAATGTGGCCGATGCCCGCACCCTGACCATCCAGCCCTGGGAAA
>CAMLEM010000311.1 GCA_946479005.1 uncultured Chitinophagaceae bacterium
ACATACTCATCGTGTACTTTGTCACCGTGTAGGCTACGTGCTTTTCGAACCATTTCGGATCAAGGTTCAGGGGAGGAGATAAGGTTAGAATATGTGCATTCGATGATCTCTTCAAATGAGGCAATGCCAGTTTCGTCACAAGGAAGGTCCCTCTCACGTTAATCGATTGCATCAGGTCGAACCTTTTTGTTTCGGTCATATCCGTGGTGCTCAGCGAGATCGCGGAAGCGTTATTCACCACAACATCGATCCCCCCAAAGCTTTCCACAGCCTTATCGATCACTGCCTGCACCTGTTCTTCAAAACGAATGTCGCAGGGAACAGCCAGTGCCCGGCCTCCTGCTTCCTCCATTTCCTTTGCCGCACTGTATATGGTCCCTCCCAGCTTCGGGTTCTCTTCCACGCTTTTTGCCGCGATCACGATATTCGCACCATCACCCGCCAGCTTCAGAGCAATGGCCTTTCCAATTCCCCTGGTCGCTCCGGTGACCAGGATGGTCTTTCCCTTAAAAGACATAACATTGATTTTGAGGTGAAGTTATCGATTCAGGTTGACCAGGATTAAGCGCATAATGGGACAAACCCGAGACATATTGGTAATTTCCTCAATTTAAGAAACAGCCAAAACTACGCTATTTGAAAACCGGTCAACAGTCTACATTTATATGTTTAGAACCCGTCCCCCGTTTTATCCAAATCCAATTGAAGAACCGAAATTGAGGTCTCTCAAAGAAACACGAAAGCTCCATACGGAGCTTTTCTGTTTTAATATTCGGGTTGTACCGGCTTCGTACCCACAATCGTTTCAATGCGGGCCATCACCTCTCCGGTTAATTTTTCAGCGGCTTCCAACGAACCGAAATTTTCCAGCAGCTGCTCCCGGCGACTGGCTCCGAGTATGACTGTGGTTACGTGGGGGTTCCTGATGCACCACCCGATCGCCAGCTGGGCGGTAGTGATCCCCAGTTCAGCGGCCAGTGCGCTCAATGCTTTCACTTTCTCCAGGAAGTTCTCCTTCATCCACCGGTCTTTCAGCCAGTCAAATCCCTTGATCGCAAACCGGCTGTCTTCAGGGATCCCGTTATTGTATTTTCCACTCAATAACCCGGAAGCGAGTGGGCTCCAGATGGTCGTACCCAATCCCACCGTTTTGTAGATCATTAAAAAATCCTTTTCGATCTTTTCCCTTTCAAAAAGATTATACTGCGGTTGTTCCATCGCCGGGCCGATCAAACCATACTGGTGAGCCACCCGATGGGCTTCCATAATTTCAACCCCGCTCCATTCACTGGTGCCCCAGTAAAGGATCTTTCCCTGCTGGATCAGCTGGTGCATTGACCAAACCGTTTCTTCGATCGGGGTCTTCTTATCGGGCCGGTGGCAGAAGAACAGGTCGAGGTAATCAACTTGTAAACGCTGCAGGGCTTCATTACAGGCCTCCACAATATGCTTCCGGCTCAACCCGGTCTGGTTAGGTTTGTTCTCTTTTCCTCTCCACCCCCAAAACACCTTGGAAGAAACCACGTAGGAGCTGCGGTCCCAGTTCTTTTTCTTCAACACCCGGCCCATCATTTTCTCACTTTCACCTAATGCATAAACCTCGGCATTGTCGAAGAAATTCACGCCCTGGTCGTAAGCCACTCCCATCAGCTCGTCAGCCACACTATCATCAAACTGTTTGTGAAAGCTTACCCAGGAACCAAAAGACAAAACACTCAGCTGAAGGCCTGTTTTTCCCATCAAGCGATACTCCATATGAAAGAATTAAAGTGAAACGAAAGGAAAGCGAATTTAATCTATTTCAGTCCCCCGTCCTCGGATACCTGTACGGTTCCCGTGGGATAGTGAAAGGTGACACTGCTGAGATCCTGTGTTGCAACAAGACCTTTGCCCCCCACAATGTTCTTCCCTACGCCGTTGTAGATGGCATATTTGTCGGTATAAAAAAGCTTTGTATTCTGGTCCCACCAGAGATCCGGGCTTTTCAATGTGTCCCCCTTTGTAGTGATCACGGTTACTGAATCGCGCAGGTAAACCTTTGACAAGCCTTCATAATAGATCCCGTATTTGCTGTCGAGCCAGCTGTCAAGCCTGCTGCTGTCGTCGTAGAAATCACAATGCAGGGATTTAGGGAATTCTGTGAGTAGCGTGTCTCCGAAGATCCTGTACATCAGTGGCGCTTTCAGCCTGGCCCGCAGTTTTCCATCCTGTGTCAGCATACTTTCAACCTGCTTCGCCTCTTCCTTCAGTACAACTTTTTCCGTAAGTCCTTCTATCACGCGGGTATCATTCTCACAGGCCAAAACAAAAAAGCAGCACGTGATGAACCCTGCTGCTTTTCCGAGTTTTTTATTGAAGAAAGGGTTAGTCATATCTCCGCTTGATGAACCAAAGATCGCTGAAAGAAAAACCGAGTGAGAGTCGGTAGAGACTTTCTTTGAGAATGTTATCGTTATTCCCCCGGCGGCTGTATTCAAAGGCCAGGTTGATCTTCGTACGCTGGTAGATCGCATTGCGGTTGATGGCCACAGGGAGACCGAGACCGAAACTGGCTGAGAAAAGGTTGAACTTCTCGCCGATCTTCAGGTAATCCGGCCCCATTGAAATGCCGATGCGGTAATCCACGTTACTGAAATAGTTACGCTTGGCCTCCGGGCTCAACTGGGCACCGATCTTCAGCTCCCAGCTGTTCTTCACAGAATCACGTTCCCCGAACAAGCGGTAATCATCCCATTTGTTCTGTGTAAAATCTGCTCCCACGAGCCAGCCCCCGGATTCAGAACTTTTATACCTCTGTACAAGGAAGCCAAAAGTATAAGAGGCTGGCATCCGCAAAACACCCTTGGCCCCTTTCTCTTCGAAAACGCTGTCCAGCCGTATGTTTCCCTGGTTCTCATCGAAAATAAAGGTTTCGCGAACCAGGTCCCTGGTGGCATCAAGGTTCTGCCCCCAGTTTCCAAAAGCCCCCAGGGTGAGAAAAAGATTTTGTTTCAAAGGGATGAGGTACTGCACTCCCGCACCAAAATAAAGCCCGTTGAAATTCACTTGGGCCTCGTGGTTCGAAGGAAGATAGTTAACCGTATCGTTGAAAATGATCCGGCGGCTGCTGTAATCCTTCTCTCCGAACAGATAGCCCATATTTAACCCTACACTGAGCTTTTCAACCTGCTTGTTCTTCCTCACTTTCTCGAAGATGGCGAAACCTGTTCCCAGGGAGGGGAGGTAGGCGCCACCATTACCTTCAAAGATCGTATGGGCAGAATCGATGTTCAGGCCCGTATTCGGATCATATAGCCTTTCTTTCCGCAACACTTTATATTCGATCCTGGAAACAGGACGGAGGCCAAAAGAGATCCCCCAGTTTCTCCGGAGCGGCATTCCCACC
>CAMLEM010000312.1 GCA_946479005.1 uncultured Chitinophagaceae bacterium
CTCAAAAGCGTAAGCCGGTTTGCTGATGTCACGTTCATCATTGGAAAAATATTCCAGGGCGCGGAAGGCCACCAGGTCGTAGAGGGTAGGGCGGAGATGGCGTACATTTCCTTTTGTTATGATGGCGTCGTATTTGTTGAGCTTTGTTGCCTGCAAAACCTGTTTGGCGCGCAGGGCTTCCAGGTGAAGATCGCTGATGCGTTTATGAAGGTCTTCCGCAGTCCAGGTGGCGATATCCGCCTTTACAAAATTTACGGTTCGGCTGCGATCATAAAGTTTCCACCGGTTCTGCTGGAAGTAATCCCAGTAATAACCCGCGAGCATACTCTTTAATAGGGAAGTGACCGGTTCCCGGCTGCCGGCGATCTCTTTTTCAACCTCCGGTATGGAAGAAGCAAGATTCGACTCCCGGGTCTGTGCCTGCAGGGTATGTATGTATAACAACGATTTAATGACCTGTGCATCCTGGCCTTCTTTTTTGGCCAGGGCATAGATATTCCTTACTTCAGCCAGGGCTGATTTGGGAAGCTCTTTCTTTATAAAAGCTTCCACCTTCTTCCACTGGGCATCATAGGTTTTAATTCTCACCTGCGCATCGGGTTGTATATTGAAAATAAGGAGTCCGAGAAAAAGGATAAATATTGCTTTGAGTCGCCGGTTCATCAGTGAATTATTTTAGTGAAAGGTACTTGATAACAAAAACATCGCCCCCGCGGGCGGTTCCGACTTAGAGATGCGAAAAGGGTAAAGATTTCATAATGAGCGCAAATACCCTGCTGCGCGTATTCACATTTCTTTCGCATATCGCATCAAATGCAGGTCTGGCAAGGATTCCCGCAGGAAACCGCAGGTGCAGTTCATACGGCAGGAACTGCTTTAACTTTTCGTTCGCGCAATTTCCGGCACGGTGGCACATCCTTTGGTTTTTATGCATTGACAAAAATCATTAAGTCACCTAAAAACAAGCAACATGAAAAGAATTTTTACACTTTTACTCGGTTCGCTGTTCTCCCTTTCGCTGCTGGCCTACGATGGCAGCCGCCTTAGCATTTCCACCATTGGGAACAGCAAGGTCGATTTCAGGGTGGAAGTGGATGGCCGCCGCTATGATATGAAGGATCATACGGTGACGCTTTCCAATCTTTCCCAGGGAAATCACAACATCCGCATATTCCGCGTGATGAAGAACAAAAATGGCTTTAACAAAAAGCAGGAGCTGGTCTATGCCACCACTGTGTTCCTTCGCCGGGGATTTCACCTCGACATTACAATGAACCGTTTCGGAAAAGCGCTGGTGGATGAGCGTAAGATCGAGAAGTACGACGACTGGTTCGATGAGGGCTACGACGACTACTATGATGATGATTTCGCCGAGATAATGAGTGCCCAGGAATTCCAGCAGGTTAAACAGGCGATCTCCAAGGAATGGCTGGAAAGCAACAAGCTGAATTCCGTGAAATTCATCATCGACAAGAACTTCTTCAGCACGATGCAGGTTCGCGAATTGATGTCACTCTTCTCATTTGAGAAGAACAAGCTGGAAGTGGCGAAATATGCTTACCGTAAAACGGTTGACAAGCACAATTACTTCCAGGTGAACGATCAGCTCGTGTTCAGCAGCAGCAAGGAAGAACTGGCCCGTTTTCTCCGTGAATCCCGTTGATTAACTAATAACGAATAACGAATAATACAATTATTCAATCAACTTCCCAGAATAGCAAGGACCCTGATATTAACATCGGGGTCCTTGCTTTCTGGAAAGCCAGATGAGGAGCTATTATTCGTTATTCGTTATTAGTTATTCATTACCTCTGCCATTCTCTTCCCAATATCAGCCGGGCTTTTCACCACGTGGATCCCGCATTCTTCCATTATTCGCATTTTCGCTGCTGCCGTATCATCGGCTCCGCCCACGATCGCGCCTGCGTGACCCATTCTTCTTCCCGGAGGTGCCGTTTGACCTGCAATGAAGCCAACCACAGGTTTCTTATTTCCGTTGTCCCGGATCCAGCGGGCCGCTTCGGCTTCCATTCCTCCACCGATCTCGCCGATCATTACAATGGCGTCGGTACCGGGATCATTCATAAATAATTCCACTGCTTCGCGGGTCGTTGTGCCAATGATGGGGTCACCGCCGATCCCCACAGCCGTGGAGATGCCGAGGCCTGCCTTGGCCACCTGGTCAGCCGCTTCATACGTAAGTGTTCCTGATTTTGATACTATGCCTATGCGACCCGGGATGAAAACGAAGCCGGGCATAATGCCCACCTTGCATTCACCTGCGGTGATTACGCCGGGGCAATTGGGTCCCACCAGTCTTGTTTTCCGGTCGCCGAGGTAATTTTTCACTTTCACCATATCCTGTACGGGGATGCCTTCCGTGATGCAAACTACCAGGGAAATGCCGGCATCGGCCGATTCCATAATGGCATCTGCTGCGAAGGCCGGGGGCACGAAGATGATGCTCACGTCAGCGCCCGTGGTTTTTACACAATCTGAAACGGTATTAAATACCGGTCTTTCCAGGTGGGTGGAGCCACCCTTGCCAGGTGTAACACCGCCCACCACCTGGGTGCCGTATTCGATCATCTGAGAGGCGTGAAAACTTCCTTCCGTTCCGGTGAATCCCTGTACCAGGATCCGCGATTGTTTATTGACTAGGATGCTCATTCGGGTTGCTTAAAAAAGTGGGGCAAAAATACGGATTGCGGCTTATTTGAGCAGATCGTCCATATCGCGGTCTTCCGGCATCTTTCCTTTCTCTTCCAGCATCCGCATTTCCTTCGCATCGCGTAAAAAGTCAGAAGCGAAAATGAATTCATTCAGCCGCTTGTTCTTGCTGAAGATGATCTCCCTGTTGGAGCCTTCCCATTCTTTGAAGCCCTGGTACATATACAGGATATAATGTCCGATCTCCATCACGGAGTTCATATCGTGGGTGTTGATCACGGTAGTGATGTTATATTCCACGGTGATCTCGTGGATCAGCTTGTCGATCACGAGGGAAGTCTGCGGGTCAAGGCCCGAGTTCGGCTCATCGCAGAAAAGGTATTTGGGGTTCAGCACGATGGCACGGGCTAGGGCCACCCTTTTTTTCATACCCCCCGAAAGCTCCGCGGGAAATTTCCTGTTCACACCGGCCAGGTTCACGCGCTCGAGCACCTCGTTCACGCGCGTGAGTTTTTGTTTGGTATTCCACTTTGTGAACATACTGAGCGGGAACATAATGTTCTGTTCCACCGTGAGGCTGTCGAAGAGGGCCGAACCCTGGAAGAGCATCCCGATCTCCTTCCTGATCTCGGTCTTCTCTTCCACGCTCATCGAAGTGAAATTATGGCCGCGGTAGAGCACTTCGCCTTCGTCGGGAGCAAAGAGGCCCA
>CAMLEM010000313.1 GCA_946479005.1 uncultured Chitinophagaceae bacterium
AACCGGAAAGGATCTCCTCCTCACTGGGAGGATTTTACAGGACGGTCAGCCGCAAGTTCTATATTGATGAGATCTATCTTTTCATAACCAAAAAGATCATATTTAATCTTATCGGGAGACCTGCTGCCTGGATTGACAGGAATATCGTGGATGGCGCGATGAACGGAGTGGCCTGGTCAACCGGGAAGATCTCCTACCTGATCAGGGGGATGCAATCGGGCAGGGTGCAGTCGTACGCGATATATTTTTTCGGGGGCGTAGCATTGCTGGTGATCCTTTTTGTTTATCTATGGAAATAAAAAAGTAGAATGAACCTGAACTTACTGATACTGCTTCCACTGGTCACTGCCCTGGCCCTTCTTCCGCTGAAGAGCCCGCGGCAGGTGAGGATCATCGCGCTGGCGGGTTCCCTTGCTCAGTTCATTCTCACAGCCATCCTGGTTTTTCTCTTCGTGGAAGAAAGACGGGCCGGCAACACATCCGACTTCCTCTTCGAGCAAAACCATTCCTGGTACGCCGCGCTCAATATCAATTATCATATCGGCGTGGATGGGATTTCCCTGGCGATGATCGGCCTTACGGCCTTTGTAGTGCTGGCCGGCGTCCTGGTTTCCTGGAAGGTGGAGAAGCTCAGCAAGGAATTTTTCTTCCTGCTCCTGTTTCTCAGTCTCGGCGCCTACGGCTTCTTCATTTCGCTCGACCTGTTCACGCTTTTTTTCTTCCTCGAAGTGGCGGTGATCCCCAAATTCCTCCTGATCGGGATCTGGGGCAGCGGCAAAAAAGAATACAGCGCGATGAAGCTCGCGCTGATGCTTATGGCAGGTTCGGCGCTTGTGTTTGTGGGGCTGGTTGGATTGTATCTCAACACGGACACGGGTTCGGGCGCGCATAGTTTCGATATTCAGCAGATCGCGACGATGAATATTTCCGCAGATGTCCAAAGATTGTTCTTTCCCTTTGTATTTGTAGGCTTCGGCATTTTCACCGCTTTATTCCCTTTTCATACCTGGGTACCCGACGGACATTCTTCCGCGCCCACCGCGGCCTCGATGTTCCTCGCGGGGATCTCGATGAAGCTCGGAGGCTATGGGTGCCTGCGTGCCGCTACTTATTTAATGCCGGAAGGAGCTTCTTATTATTCCGTGATCATCATTGTGCTGGCTTCCATTGCCATTCTCTATGGCGCCTTTGCCACGATGATGCAGAAGGACCTTAAATATATCAACGCCTATTCCTCGGTAAGCCATTGCGGCTTCGTGCTCCTCGGAATCGGTATGCTCACGCAAACGGCCATTGAAGGAGCGGTGCTCCAGATGGTATCTCACGGTTTGATGACAGCCCTTTTCTTCGCCGCGATCGGGATGATCTACGACAGGACCCACACCCGGGAGGTGGGAATGATGAGCGGTTTGATGAAAATGATGCCTTTTGTTTCGACCGTTTTCGTGATCGCAGGTCTTTGTTCCCTCGGGTTGCCCGGCTTCAGCGGGTTTGTGGCTGAGATGACCATCTTCGTGGGCTCCTGGGAGAGAGCCGATGGGTTTTACCGGATCACCACCATCATTGCCTGTGCTTCGATCGTGGTCACTGCGGTTTACATATTGCGGGCAGTGGGAAAGGTGATAATGGGACCGGCAGAAACGAAGTTCCAGCATCTCGGCGATGCCGGCTGGAATGAAAAGCTCGCCGCGGGCTTGTTGATCGGGGGGATCGTGCTGATGGGCATCGCACCTTTTATTATCACGGATATCATAAAACCGGCAGCGTCGGAAATAATGAAAAACATCGTGCAGGTAAAATAAACCTATGGGCCAGGATTTTCTTTTTTTGATGAAGACTGAATGGATGATCATCGCGATCATCTTCCTGCTCCTGTTCATTCAATTGGGCAGCCGCTCGCTCAACAATGAAAAGCTGCTGACCATCGTGAACATCCTGTTAACGGTAAACCTGGCCGCTGGCTTTTTTTACATTCCTGAAGGGCGCTTATTCGGCGATATGTTCCAAACCAACGAGCTGATCACCACGCAAAAGAATTTTCTTAACCTGGGTACTCTCATTGTATCCCTTCAATCCTGGCATTGGCTGAAGGAACATAAACACCTGGTGGAATTTTATGTGCTGCTCCTCGCCACGCTCCTCGGAATGTTTTTGATGATCTCCAGTAATAACCTGCTGATGTTTTACCTGGGATTGGAACTTTCCACCATTCCTTTGGCCGCACTTTCGAATTTCGACCTCCAGAAAAAGAGATCCTCAGAGGCGGCCTTCAAATTCATCATCTCTTCTGCTTTTTCATCAGGGTTATTGCTCTTCGGCATTTCCCTGCTATACGGCGCCACCGGCACACTGAATTTCAGCCAGCTTGCAGGGAGCATCACCGAAACTCCGCTGACGATCCTGGGCTTTATCCTTTTCCTTGCCGGGTTCGGCTTCAAGATCTCTGCTGTTCCCTTTCACCTGTGGACAGCTGATGTGTACGAAGGTTCCCCGGTAGCGGTCACCTCCTATTTATCCGTCGTTTCAAAAGGGGCGGTATTGTTTGTGTTGATCACAGTGCTTTATAATGTATTTGCTCCCCTGGCGGAAGCCTGGTACTATATGATCTTCATTCTCGCGGTGGCCACAATGATCATAGGAAACCTCTTCGCTCTCCGGCAGCAGAATATGAAGCGCTTCCTGGCTTTCTCATCGGTGGCGCAGGTAGGTTTCATCCTTGTCGGTGTCAGCGCCGCAACAGGGCACGGCGCGGCATCGGTGATCTATTTCGTTCTGATCTATATATTTTCCAACCTGGGCGCTTTCGCGGTGGTGAATGTGATCTCGGCAGTGACGGGTAAAGAAAACCTCGACGATTACAAGGGTTTATACCGAACCAATCCCCGCCTGGCCTGGGTCTTGGCCATCTCCCTGTTCTCCCTGGCCGGGGTGCCGCCGATGGCAGGATTCTTTGCCAAATATTTCCTGTTGTTCGCGAGCGCTTCCGGAGGCCGTTACGCATTGCTGATCATTGCTGCCCTGAACATTGTGGTTTCGCTTTACTATTATTTACGGATCGTAAAAGCAATGTTTATGGATGAAAACGACAACCCTGTTGAAAGGATCCGCTCAGGCTGGCAGCCCCGGATCGCGATGATCTTGTGTATAGCGGGGATACTTCTTACCGGGATCCTCAGTGGGGCCTATCATTACCTTTATTCATTGGTCACAGAAATCACAACTTAAATGGCGATCAATAAAAACCACGAATTCGAAGAGATCAATGGGATCAAATGCTCCATCGTGGAAAGGAATGCCGGTGCCGAAAGGGTACAGTTTCTGAAGGACCTTCTTGAGTTCAATGGATTCACGGTGGTGGTAGCGCCTACGCCAGTGAAACC
>CAMLEM010000314.1 GCA_946479005.1 uncultured Chitinophagaceae bacterium
AATTACTGGAAGTCGCACAATTTTACTGAGTTGACTGATGAAGCGCTGGATACCATTATCAGCTACGCGGCACAACTTCCATCACCACTCAGCGAGATCTTTGTTGGCCATCTCGGTGGCGCCGTCAACCGGGTGCCGGTAAATGCCACAGCCTATCCTCACCGGGACTCGATCTTCACGATGAATGTTCACATACGCTGGGAGGACAAGGCATCTGACAAAACCTGTATCGACTGGGCGAGAAAATTCTTTGATGCCACCGCCCCGTTTGCAACGGGAGGGGTGTACGTGAATTTCATCAGTGAAGGGGAGGAGAGGGTGCCATCGGCTTTCGGGCCTAATTATGAAAAGCTGGCTAAGGTTAAGAAAGCCTATGACCCCGATAATTTCTGGCGCAGGAATCAAAATATTCAGCCGGCGAATTGAGGCTTCCCGCGCCTAAAGTTTGAAAGGATTTGGGCGTAGAAGACGGTAAGACAGGAAGATCTTGGTTTATTCTTGCTTCCCGTCTCCTCTGCCTAAATACCATACCTTCATCCCCGATTCCACCCAATGAATGGATATTTCGAACCAAAAAATATTCAGTCATGCGCAAAAAATTATTTCCCGCATTATCGGTGATACCGGTATGGTTCTTCCTCTCTCATTCGGCGATCAATAATCCCCCTCTTCCCGAAGTCAGCGGCAAATGGACCGGTACCCTGACCCTGACAGAAAGAATAACCTGGAATGAAGGTTGTATCAGTACAAGCAGTGTAAGGACCGTAGTGGTTCATTTCAACAATGCACTGCCAACCCTGTACCGCGATGATGGACTCACGGATTTTTCCAGCTATACAGATAATAAAGGGACAGGCAGTTCGGAGTATCGTGTTACTGGCACCATTTGCGGGCAACCGGGGAATACAACCTGTACGGGCACTGGGGAGTCTGAACTGCACAGCGTAGTGGTCAGGCCCTGGGATAATACCTATGATATAGAAGCCATCGCCCCGCCCTGCGTGGGTACCAATTCCGATGGATCAGTTTATGGACCTGAGATCCGAAGTATTACCGTATCCAATGAACCCCTGACAGATAGAAATACACTCCAGGGAAGCAAAACAATAAATGCCCAGGTTCAGGGAACCACCGCCACGGGAACCACAACCATCACCTGGCATTTGGAAAGAGAAAGGGAACCCATCGACCTGATCGTAACACCGGAGAATTATGATAGCTGGCTGCCCGAGCCCGGGCGGGATGAAAACAGGGAGGGAAAGGTGATGAACATCCAACTCAAATTGCAGAGAAGAGATGGAAAGCCGGTAACGACCAAAGTGGTTCGTTTCGAATTGAAACTAAAGGAAACCTCGGCCGAGCCGGGGATCGCAATCAACTATCCCCTCAATCCGGGACCCGCGAAACCAGACCTTCGTTTCATAATGCCATTGAGATACGATACTACGGGGCAGGGCCAGTTCCTTACCATTGATTGTTCCGATCCCTGTACCAGCGGAACGGCCAAACTGGCTTCTTATGATGGTGGTGGTTGGACGACAATGACCGTAGAAGCGATCTTACAGGATAGTAGCCGTGTAAGGGGCGTGCTGCTGGCAAGGGGTGGTGACATAGATATCCGCATCCCTAAAAGAGATATCAATGCAAAGATCGCGAGTGCCTGGCTGGCTGCGAATGGAAACCCCGGCGACCTGGATGATGATGATGAGTCGACCGGGAACACAAACAACGGTGATGGACTGACCGCCTATGAAGAATACCGGGGCGTGATCAGTAAAACAGTATATACCAGGCTTAGCGCAAAGAAAAAAGAGATAGGGGTACGTGTCAAAAAAACGGAGCTTCCTTTATTCGATAATGGAATGTCCTGGCTGGAAAAGGCCGCTGATATAAAAGTGATCCGCTTTTTTGAAAATGAAATTCACGACGATAGAAGGATCAACAGGAATCATAATTACGGCCACCGTGACGATCAGTATGCGCAGAAATTGGAGAAAGGGGCCAATGATACAGGTGTCGTGGGGGAAAATCGGCCCGTTACCACACTCGCGAAACTGCCTAAGCAATCAGAGCTCGTGGTCATCGATGTTACGCAGATCCAAAGTGGATATCGCAGGCAACAGGCCGCTGCCACTGCTGCAAGGGTCCGGATGCCCTACACAGTAGCGGATGCCATTGCCAATACCGTTGCTCACGAACTGGCACACGGACTGAATGTGGATCATCACGGTCTGCCTTCAGATAAGCCTAACGTAACAATACCGGTTCCACCAACTGCTGACGTTTATCACGTTTACGGTATGGATTTTTCCGAGATCTTCTTCAGCAGGCCTTATCCTATCCGGGGACTCATCGGAATACCCAGGA
Source organism: uncultured Chitinophagaceae bacterium (assembly GCA_946479005.1). The sequence continues at coordinate 2,368 of CAMLEM010000314.1, forward strand.
ATGATGCCAGCGGGGATACCTCCTGTATCATGACATATACTTCCCTCTACCAATGGGCATATACGATAGGGAATGACGCTTCCATCAATTATTCTGCCGTGCCACTGATGACGGTGGGAAGGAACCTCTGTACTTCAAATAGCGGTAATGGGATCAATGCGACCCGGCGGTATTTTGGCGATGCGGCGACGGGTAATTGTAAGAGCAGGATGAAGTTGAAGTGATAGGTTTCACGCAACGCTCGCAACGGAACAGCCGGACTTCCTTCCCGTCTTCCATTCTTCCCGTATTCTCAGCTAAAACTTCCCATCCATCTTCATTGACAAATGTCAATGCCTTTTCTTGCCCAAACGTAAGGGTGCAGGGCTGATAGTGGCACTAGCTTTGTCACTTCAAATGGCAGGGTATCGCCTGCCGCAAAATATTAATCTATAAAATCTGAATTATGGCAATCAAATGGAATATTGACCCGGCTCACTCAGAGATCCTTTTCAAGGTAAAACACCTGATGATCACTACGGTGACGGGTTCGTTTAGAAAGTATGACCTACAGGTAGAGACGGAGACAGATGATTTTACCACGGCCAGTAAAATTGAGTTTACGGCTGATATCGATTCGATTACTACAAACAATGAACAGCGGGACACTCACCTGAAGTCAGCCGACTTTTTCAATGCGGAAGAGCACGCGCAGCTGCGTTTCGTGGGAAAGAAATATGAGGCAGATGGCGATGAGGCAAAACTCCACGGGGACCTGACCATCCGGGGAACCACCAGGCCGATCACGCTGAATGTGGAATTCGCCGGGATCGTGGTGGATCCTTATGGGCAGACCAAGGCCGGGTTTACCGTTGATGGTAAAATAAGCCGGAAGGCATTTGGATTAACGTGGAATGCGGTAACGGAGGCGGGGAGTGTGGTGGTGAGTGATGAGATCAGGATCCACGCGGAAGTGCAGTTGGTGAAGGAAGGGTAACAG
>CAMLEM010000315.1 GCA_946479005.1 uncultured Chitinophagaceae bacterium
CATTACTTTCGGAACATCCCCTCATTCGTATCAGCGAGGCCTTTGAAACCCCGGGAATTGAATTTTATGAGGCAGCCAAAAAGATGAACATAGAGGGCATTATGGCCAAGAAGGCCGACAGCGATTATAAGCCGGGCCTCCGGACGAGGGAATGGCTGAAGATCAAAACGAACAAACGCCAGGAGGTCGTGATCGGCGGCTATACCGTCAACGAAGGCACGAGCAAGTTGTTCAGCGCACTGCTCGTAGGCGTCTATGATAAGAAAGGCAGGCTGGTGTACACCGGGAAAATCGGCACCGGATTTACCGTGAAGATGCAGAAGGAAATGTTGAAACAATTCAAGCCACTTTTGACAAAAACGCCTTCTTTCTTCGAGGTGCCGGATATCAACAGGCCGGGAAGGTTCAGGCCCAATCCTCCCCACGCGAAAGCTTATTGGCTGAAGCCGAAGCTTGTCTGCGAAGTATCTTACACGGAACTCACCAGTGAAGGCATTATGCGGCATCCTTCCTTTGAAGGAATGCGGGATGATAAACCCCCTGAAGAAATAAAACTCGAAAAGCCTGTGAAAATAAAATGATCATCTCCGGTCTAAACGCTTCACCTGGTTTCCCAGCATATCGATGAGCTGGCTGCTATTGTCCAGTAATACCTTGGTGACGAATTTATCTTTGGAGGTTTCAGTGACCTTGGTGGCTATCGAGTAGGCTCCCTGGCTGTAGGAAGGCTTGATCTCCCCGTCTTCATTTTTATAGTATCCGAAGGAACGGGGCACGATAAAACTCTTCCCGTCGAGCCTTTTCCCGCGGAGATTAGAATAGTACTTTTCATAGTCGGGGCTGGATTTATCCAGGGGAGCATCCCGGAGGAAAAGGTAAAACTTTCCCAGCTCAACATTATCAAACATCTGGCCCTGGTTATTCACGAAGGAGGTGGTGAATACGATCTCCACATCCATATTGATGTTATTTTGCTGAGCTTTCGTCACTTTGGCCTTTGAATAGTCGATGTCGATATCTTTCAGCTTAAGCCTGAAGATCGAATTGTTGATGATCTCGTTGGGATTGTCCATATCCAGCTCGAACTCGGCGGTCATTGCGGTATCCAACACCCCGTCTTTATTGGTGAATGTGCGCACCAGTGTAAAGCTTTTGAATTGCATCCCGATCGGGTCAAAAACACTTTCCGTTGAAAGCTGGTCATAGAAATAAAGGTCCGTCGCGCCGAAAGAATAAGTTCCCGTGTACCTGGCCCTGTCTTTCGCGATCATCTGCTTGACAAGGTTGGTTCCCAGGGAAACGGCGGTGCTCAGTAATCCGCGGTTCGCAAAGGCGCCGGATGTACGTTCCGCCATTGATGGTGCCATCTGTTCTTTCAACACGGCATAATTGATCACGTCCATCTTTTCCTGCACGGTCATTTCTGTATTATCGAGGCCCCTCCCCGATGATAGCTGGGGGGATTTGCAGGCAATGAAAAAGGAGCTGGCAAAAACAAGAAGGAAAAGGGTACCGAAGGTTCGTTTCATTGTATTTTTTTTTGTGGCGATGGCAAGATAATGGCAAAGCGTCAAAAACCGATACCGCGATCAAGGTATTTTAAAGATTGAAATATTAAAGAAATCTTACAGTTACTCGGATTTATATCTCTTTCCTGTTTCCAATTCCACCACCCTGATGGTAGCGGCGTCCTCGTCGGGCTTTATGCCGTCTCCGAGGATCTCCACCCAGTTCCTGGTAATGGCAGCGCCGATGTAGAGGATCAGCGAGGAGTAATAGACCCAGACCATCAGTACAACCACCGCACCGGCGGCGCCAAAGGTTGCGCCCACATTGGCGCGGGAAAGATAATAGGAGATCCCAAATTTCCCGAGAAGGAAAAGCAACGCCGTAATGATCGCCCCGCCCCAGATATCCCTCCACCGTGTGCGGGTATCGGGGAGGAAACGAAAGACAACGGCGAAGACGAGTATCACCACAACCAGTGTGATCACCGTGTTGATGATGTAAAATAAAACGATCGTCGCTTCAGGAAAATAGACCCTCAGCTTCTCGCCAAAAGCGCTGAGCAGTGCAGAGATGGCAAGTGAAACCAGCAACAGGAATCCGAGGGTGGCGACGATGGAAAAAGAGAGCAGTCTTTTTTTAATGATGCGCAGCCATCCTCTTTTGGCCCGGGCCTTTACGCCCCAAATGGAATTCAACGACTCCTGTATCTGGCCGAAAACGGAAGTCGCGGCCAATAGCAGCGTAGCGCCTCCGATCACCGCCGCCCAAATACTCCGGTCCTGCAGGGAAGCTCTTTCCACTACCTGTTCCAGCTCGGCAGCCGTGGTTGTACCCAGGAAATCGGCAAGCGTTTCATTTACCTTCCCCTGTACCATCTCCTGCCCAAAGAAAAGGCTCCCCAATGCAATAAGTACGACCAGCAGGGGCGCGAAAGCGAATATTGTATAATAAGAAAGTGCGGCACTATGACGGGGCAAATGGTAGCCCCCGAAGTTTTTAAATGTGTTTTTTAAAACTTCCCAGATTCCCCGGTATGTTATTCTTTTTGACATTTACCTATGTAAGAACCTTACTCATTGATAAAACTGTGCCACTACATATCTGGATTTGCGTTCTGCATAAAAAACAAAGATTCAGCCCCCTATCCATCCCGGCCTGGCCCTTTTTCATTCTGGTATCATCATTGTAAATACTCCATTAAACAAGGCGTATGGCAATGCATAAAGGAAAACCATCGGGAGCAAATAAGCCGGATCACCCCACTGGCGTTCCGACCAATTATTCTCCCGAAAGAAGAAAGAAGGATCACCAGGTGACCCGGAAATACACGGAAAATGATGAACGATTATCGGAACACGTGAGAACCCGTCATCCCAATCGCAACGTGGATAAGACCGATGCGACGAATGGCGGCGGATACAGGAACTAAATAATATGTCAGCTATGTCAAAACGAAACAGGAACAGCCAGAAAGGACCCGAAAAGGAAGATCGCACCGGGATGTCGAAACAGGGACCGGGAGGTTACCAAAAGCTGCGTAACAATCCCCGTCACAGGTCTGATGAAAGCATAAGTACCCGCGACAACCCGGCGAATGGAAAATACAGCAGGACGAACAAGCGTGATGATGAAATAAGAAATGGTGACACCCGAGGCGGCAGGTAGAAAGGGTAACCGTATTTATGAAAACGAAATTGAAAGGCAATGTCAAAAATGAAATGGTTAATGGCAGCAATGCTGATCTTCACACAGGCCAGCGCCCAGGTGATCACCAGCAACGATGATTATGATAAAACGGCGAGGATCGGTTTTAAAACCGTTTAC
>CAMLEM010000316.1 GCA_946479005.1 uncultured Chitinophagaceae bacterium
ATGAAATGGGGTGGAAATACCAATTTTACCGGTGTGTATGGTTCTGTAAGCGGATACGGAGAAATGCCACAGCTGAAAATGAATTTCACTTACCGTTTCGGTAACAGCCAGGTGAAAGCGGCCCGACAGAGGAAATCAAGCGCCGAGGATGAGATCAAGAGAACAGAAGGTGGTGGCCAGGGAATGGGTCAGCAGAAATAAATAAATTCCAAATATCAAATTCCAAATTCCAGCCTGGTCACAGGCTGGAATTTGGAATTTTAATTTTGGGATTTAAAGCTCATTGCTTCTTCTTCCTCTTTACGAGTTTGACTTTCAGTATCAAAACATCATCAATGGGCCGGTCACGGTCGCGGCCTGTTGAGGTTTCAACAGCGGCTATCTTATCTATTACTTCAAGCCCGCGGATCACCTCGCCGAATACGGTGTAGTTCTGGTCCAGGTGGGGCACGCCCCCGATCGTGGTGTAAGCTTTTCTTTCTTCTTCCGTGAAGATCCTTCCCTTCAGCCTGGCTTTGCTGAGTGAGTCCAGCGATTCATTGCTATAAACCTTTCCCTGTGTAATATAAAACTGGGTGGAGCTGCTGGCTTTCTCGGGGTTATTATCCCTGGCGGCGGCGATCACCCCTTTTTTATGAAACAAAGTTTTCCGGAATTCCGCGGGAACGGTATAAGGAAGCCCGCCATTTCCGAGGGGCATCCCCGGTTCCGCGTTTTTACTATCGGGATCGCCGCCCTGTATCATAAAATTCGCGATCACGCGATGAAAGAGCAGGCTGTCATAAACGTGCTTTTTAACCAGCGATAAAAAATTATCACGGTGAAGCGGTGTTGAATCTGAAAGGCGGATCAGGATCTCACCCATCGAGGTTACCATAAGCACATCCCTGTTCCGGTCTTTATCGGTCACCGTGGTATCCTCCTGTGCGAGCGAAGGAAGAGTCATTAAAACAAGTAGAAAAGAATAAAGGAATTTAGGCATCTGGATCATAATTGATGTTGTTCAAAATATAGAAGAATATGGTCCTTAAGGAAATTCTCCTGCTGGATCGGGTCCATATCGGGCATCGGCTTCAACTGCCTGAAATGCGGCCACCCGTCTTCATCCACCGACTCAAGTTCATAGTAGCCGCCCGGCAACAGAAGGTTGCAAATGGCCACGTGCATCAGGTCCTGCTTCTGCTCCTTGGTGATCTTTTCTTTGATGAAGCCTGTTTCCTGGAGCCCTATGAGAAAGAGAATGGTTTCCATATCGGGTTTTTTCCCGAAACGTTCCACCAGCTTTGCTTCCAGGTTCCACCAGCGCTGTTGAAGATCGTCGTTTGCATACATCCGGCAAATGTAATCAAGGTTGAAAACCTACCTTTGCGAAAATTCGAAAAAATGCTGCAGCTACAGGTTTTAAGGCAGGATCCCCAGGGAGTGAAACAACGACTGGCTGTCAAAAATTTCGCGTCCCCCGGCCTGGTGGATGAGATCATTGCCCTCGACGACGAACGAAAGAAATTACAGGCAGATTCAGATAATACACAGTCGAAGATCAACGCAGCTTCAAAGGAGATTGGCCAGCTGATGGGCAAGGGCGAAAAAGCGGCGGCTGAAAACCGTAAGGCGGAAGTGGCGGAGTTGAAATCCACGCTTCAACCCGTTGCCGAAAAACTGGCAGCCACAGAAAAAAACCTTTTCGATAAGCTTGTACAATTACCCAATCTTCCTTCTACGCTGGTGCCGGAGGGTAAGACCCCGGAGGAGAACAAGGTGATGAGAGAGGTTGGGGAGAAGCCGACGCTCCCAAAGGGCGCGAAACCGCATTGGGACCTGATCCGGGAATACGATATCGTCGATTTTGAAACGGGAGCGAAGATCTCGGGGAGCGGCTTCGCCTTATTCAAGGGCCAGGGTTCAAAACTGCAGTATTTCCTGGATCATAATACCGCGGCGGGTTATACGGAGTACACACCACCGCTGATGGTGAACGAAGCAACCGCATTTGGTACGGGCCAGTTGCCCGACAAGGAAGGCCAGATGTATTATATACCCGCCGATGAACTCTATATGATCCCCACCTCGGAAGTGCCGGTGACCAATATTTATCGCGACCAGATCATACCTGAATCGCAATTGCCGGTTAAGATGACGGCATACTCTTCCTGTTTCCGCCGGGAAGCCGGGAGCTTCGGTAAGGATGTGCGTGGTTTGAACAGGGTGCACCAGTTTGAGAAGGTGGAAATCGTGCAGATAACGAAACCCGCCGACAGCTACCAGGCCCTGGATGAAATGGTTTCTCACGTGGAGAAACTCCTGCAGGCGCTTGAACTGCCCTATAGGATTCTTCGGTTATGCGGCGGTGATATGAGCTTTGCTTCCGCCCTTACTTACGATTTTGAAGTGTACAGCGCCGCCCAGGAACGCTGGCTGGAAGTGAGCTCGGTGACCAATTTTGAAACCTTCCAGTCGAACCGGATGAAAATCCGCTACAAGGACAGCAGCGGTAAAACCCAGCTGTTGCACACACTTAACGGCAGTTCCCTGGCCCTGCCCCGGATCATTGCCGCTTTGCTGGAGAATAATCAAACACCGGAAGGCATCCGGCTGCCGGCGGTGCTGGTACCTTATTTTGAAAAAAACCTCTTGAGGTGATTTGGGATTTTGGATTCCGGATTTGGGATTTGCTTGAGTGGTACCCGCTGATTTTTTTTGGCAGCAACTCTATAAACGAAAAGGGGTTCTCGAAAGAACCCCTCTTCATTAATTTAAATCGCTGAATCGTTAAGGAAAGCTCGGTTTAAGAAATCCCAAATCCCAAATCCCAAATCCGAAATCCCAAATCCGGAATCCGGAATCCGGAATCCAAAATCATCTCAGGCTGGCTCTCGGCCCTCCGACAGCATATGTCGCCTGCATACGACCCGCCTGTCCCAGGGTAAACATATACATACAGGCGTCATTCGTATAATCCATATAATTCATCGTCATTTCAATGGGGTTACCTGAACAGGTGCTGTAATGAGGATAGCTGGGGCAGCCGCCATTGGAAGTGTTATGAACCGGGGTATCGCTCACCTGGTCGTTACCGCAGGTTTGATCACCCCAGATATGACGAAGATTGAAATAATGCCCTACCTCGTGGGTAGCTGTTCTTCCCAGGTTGAACTGGGTGTACAGGGGATAGTTTCCTTTTCCAAAAGCATTGTTGTCGATCACCACGCCATCGGTGGAAAGTGAACCGCCGGGGAATTGCGCATAACCCAGGTAGCCGCTGGAAAGATTGCAAACCCAGATGTTCAACGTGGTTGAGGGGCTCGTCGGGTTGATACCACCGCGGCTGCTCTT
>CAMLEM010000317.1 GCA_946479005.1 uncultured Chitinophagaceae bacterium
AATGATCTCCGGATCCTTTTGAAGCCGGTCGAGCATCGCCTGTTCCCGGGCCTTCGAATTCATAAAGATCTTGTCGGTCACAGGAAAAGGGGGTGGCTTCTTTTTGAAGAGATTAAACATCCCGTAAAATAAGAAAGAGGCTGCAAATTGCAACCTCTTTCACCCGTTACTGTAATGAAAATGAACCGTCCCTATAAGTTCTTATTGATTCGTTTCGGTAGTTGTTTTTACCTCCACGTCAGTTGATGTTTCTTCTTTTACTTCGATTACTTTACTGCCGGTATAAGACCAGGTCTTGGGCTTGGAAACTTTCTTTGTCTTTGACTTCGATTTTGTAGAGGCTTCCACTTCAGGCGTTTCATCCACGACGAACACCGAAGCAGGGTCCTGCATGTTGTATTCCTTGCCGATGATGATGTTCAGTGCATTCACTTCCTTATCAAAGATCAGCGTGCCTTCCTTGATCTCCTTACCATCTTCAGTCTTTTGTTCAGGGATCTTGTAAGTGGCCGGTGATTTTCTCAGGTAAGCCTTGATCCTTCCCTGGGGCAGCCCATCGATCCAAACGATCCCGCGATTTTCTGCATCCAGGCTGATCGTTACGTTCGCAGCTTCCGCATTATCGGATTCATAGCGACCAAGAACAGGATAATAATCTTCGTCTGTCAGTTGACCCTTGCTCGTAATATATTTTGATTCATACTTGGAAGTGATCGCCGCTACGGTGGGGTTCTTTTTGTAATCCCAGGTTTGGGCGGGCTGAGCCGGTTGCTCGGGTTGAGCTGGCTGCGCGGGTTGCACAGGCTGATTCTCAGGTGTTTGTGCAAAAACGGATGCCGTCAAAAAAGACAAAGCAAGGACACCCATAGAGAATATGGACTTTTTCATACGATTGTGTTTAATGATGTAATTGGTACTCGCCGGTCAATTCGTAAATACTGTGCCAAACACAAAATTTGGGGAAAACTCAGGCGGCCCCCTGGTGATCGGAAGAGTTAAATGTTAAGAGACCCTTAGCGGAAACTATCTTTGCACGCTATGCCAATGAAGCAGGAGAACGGATCAGAAACACAGGAGTTTATAGAAGTATTTGGGGCCAGGGTTCATAATCTTCGGGACATCGATATCTCCATTCCGAAAAACAGGCTCGTGGTTATTACGGGGATCAGCGGGAGCGGGAAGTCTTCCCTTGCTTTCGATACCATTTACGCGGAAGGACAGCGCAGGTATATGGAAACCTTCGGCGCCTATGCGCGGCAATTTATCGGGGATATGGAAAGGCCCGACGTGGATAAGATCACCGGCCTTTCACCTGTCATTTCCATCGAGCAGAAAACAACGAACAAAAATCCAAGATCTACTGTGGGAACGGTGACCGAGATCTATGATTTCCTGAGATTATTGTTTGCCCGTATCGGTGTGGCCTTTTCATACAATACCGGGAAGCCTATGGTGAAATGGAGCGAGGATGAGATCGTGGATAATATCATTGAGAGATTCGATGGCCAGAAGATCACGCTGCTTGCTCCCCTGGTGAGAGGAAGAAAAGGGCATTACCGCGAGCTTTTTGAAGAAGTGAGAAAGAAAGGTTTTTTGAAAGTGCGGGTGGATGGCGAGGTTTTGGACCTGAAAGCGAAGATGCAGGTGGACCGTTACAAGATCCACGACATTGAAGTGGTGGTTGACAGGTTACAGGTTGCCGGAGAGCTTAGGTCGAGGCTGAGCCAGAGTGTTCAGCAAACAATGAAACTGGGAAAGGAGCTGATGTTCCTGCTGGTTGAAAAAAAAGCAGGCGCCTCGGATTTCATCCAGTATTCCAAAATGTTGATGTGCGAGGATACGGGCATCAGCTACGAAGAGCCTTCTCCGAATTCGTTTTCTTTTAATTCTCCTTATGGTGCCTGTCCCGTTTGCAAGGGTCTCGGTACAATGAATCATATCAATATGGAGGCCGTGATCGCTGATCCTTCGCTTAGCATTAGCGAAGGAGCCATTGCGCCATTAGGACAGGAAAGAGATGCCTGGGTTTACAGGCAGGCGATGGAGATGGCAAAGAAGAATAAGATCTCATTGAAAACGCCGGTGAATAAATTGCCCGCCCGCCAACTCAATCTCATACTTTACGGCAATGCGGAGGGCATTGAAGAAGATCTTGACTTTGCAAATCTCAGCTATGACCCCAATGGACCTTACGAAGGGATCATCAATATGCTGAAACGCTGGTTCGCAAACCCCTATAGTGAATCGATCCGCGAATGGGTGGAGGATTATATGATCCTTAGGCCCTGTGATGCCTGCGGAGGTGCCCGCCTCAAAAAAGAAAGTCTTTGGTTCAAAGTGAATGGAAGGAATATCGCGGATCTCAGCAATATGAACCTCGACAACCTGGCGGCCTGGTTCGATGGTATTGAACTGATGCTGGAAAATAAACACAAGACGATCGCCAGGGATGTTCTGAAGGAGATCCGTGAGCGATTGCAGTTTCTTTTGGATGTAGGGCTTTCCTATCTCACCATCAACCGGCCTTCGAGAAGCCTGAGCGGGGGAGAATCTCAGCGGATCCGCCTGGCAACACAGATCGGTTCGCAATTGCAGGGGATCACCTACATACTGGATGAACCTTCGATCGGGCTTCACCAGCGTGATAACCAGCGATTGATCTCTGCTTTGAAAAACCTGAGGGATATTGGGAACAGCGTGCTGGTAGTTGAACACGATAAGGATATTATGCTGGCGGCGGATCACCTGATAGATATCGGTCCGAAGGCCGGCTATCACGGTGGAAAGATCGTGGCGCAGGGCGATCCCCATAATTTATTGGGGCTCGATACGCTTACATCCGGTTACCTGAACGGCCAGCGGAAAATTGCCATTCCATCAGAAAGGAGAAAAGGAAATGGAAAATTCCTGGAACTGAAAGGGGCCTCAGGAAATAATCTTCAGAATGTAAGCCTGAAGTTCCCGCTGGGAAAATTCATTTGCGTAACCGGGGTTAGCGGAAGCGGCAAATCTACTTTGATCAATGAAACCTTATACCCCATCTTGTCGAAGCACGCTTATAATTCCAAACTTACGCCGCTGGGTTATAAATCTGTGAGTGGACTTGATCATATTGACAAAGTGATCGAGATCGATCAGTCGCCCATTGGTCGCACACCAAGAAGCAATCCCGCAACCTATTGCGGGTTCTTTACCGAGATAAGAACGCTGTTTGCCTCCATTCCCGAAGCCAAGATCAGGGGCTACGCGCCCGGCCGGTTCTCTTTTAATGTCAAGAGCGGAAGATGCGAGGTTTGTGAAGGAGGAGGAATGCGGGTGATCGAAATGAATTT
>CAMLEM010000318.1 GCA_946479005.1 uncultured Chitinophagaceae bacterium
GAAATTTATGTCGGTAACACTGGCTAACGCACAGAACAGTTACGGTCCCATCTACCTGGATGCTCCCACTCCCGGTTTCAGGATATCCGGCGTTCAGCCCGGTATTTACAAACTGGTTGTTACCTCGTACGGCACAAGCTTTACTGAAACACCGTCTGTTACGGTGGAGGTGGAGGTTAAGGCAGGACAGGTGACCAATGTGGGAACGATCTCCCTATGAACCCAAAGAGATTTTATTTTTTTACAGGCCAACAGCCACCCGTACTCGAAAGCCCCTTCACCGGGGCTCTTTTGGCATCCCGGGATCAACCGCTCCCTTTAATCCATCACCCTTACCCAGGTATTCTCCAGCCCCACCACCCTGACGATCTGGTTGAAAATTTTGGCATTGTCGGGGTGAAGACGGATGCAGCCGTGCGAGGCGCGGTTGCCCAGCCTGCTGAAATTTCCCGGCGTGGTGCCGTGAATGGCATATCCTCCCCGTACAAAGATCGCGTAGGGCATATTGCCAAGTCCCTTGTAATCGCCGCCGGGAAATTTACGGGATGTATATTTTGTAAAAATGGGTCCGTGCGGGCGGACACTGAAAGAAGGAGTTTCATATTCGCCCGGGAGGCCCGTGGAAACTTTGAAGCTGTCCACCAGCTCACCGTCAATGTAGAGGTATAGCTTCTGCACCGATTTGCGGACCTCCACGTAAAGCACACAATCCATTTCGCGGCAGGAGGCCTCTTTTTCGCCGCCCCGGATGGCGAGAAAGGAATCCAGCGCCAGCAGGTTCAAGCGCGCAATGCCTTTTTGCACTTCGGTCAGGCTGTCACCACGGCCCGGTCCCTGGAAAAGCTGGTTGCGCCACATCTGCCGCAGGTCGAGCAGGAGACTGTCGAGGGAAATGCTGTCGGGATCAAAAGGCGGATCATCGAGCACAGTGAAACTGTCATATTCATTCCGGGGTTCCGTATCCCTCAGCACCGAATCCCTGATCCTCTCATAAGCCACGGCTGCATTTGCTTCCCGCCTGCCCGAGCAACTCGCGATAACAGCGGAGATGAGCAGCAGCGTAAAAAGGAGAGGAAAAATTGTACGCAGGCGTTTCATCCTGCAAAATTATTGGATTCCGGATTCCGGATTCCGGATTTGGGATTCCGGATTTGGGATTTCCTTATCCGAGCAGTTAATAATGATTCAGGCTGCAAAAAAATTGAAGACAGGTTTTATCGAAAACTCTTTTCGTTTGTTATCGTGATCTAAAGCAATCAACGGGTTCCACAAAAACAAATCCCAAATCCGGAATCCCAAATCCGAAATCCTCAAACCGCTTTCACCACTTCCTTCACCTTCAGCAACGTAAACGAAAACTCGCTTCCTTTACCCAGTGAGCTCCTGATCTGCATCTGCCCTCCGTTCTTCATAATGAATTCACGGGAAAGCATCAGGCCCAGGCCCGTGCCGCCTTCGGAAGCGGTGCCCTTGGATGTGTAGAATGTGCAGGATTTGATTTTCCGAAGCGCATCTTTGGAAATGCCCACCCCGTTATCCTTCACGGATATTTCAACTCCATTGCGGGTTTCCCTTGCGCTGATGATGATGCGGCCATTGAGCGGTGTGTATTTGATGGCATTGGAAACGAGATTGCGGAGCACGATGCTGATCATTTCCTTGTCGCCCATCGCGCTGAGGCCTTCACCCACCTGGTCTTCAATGATGATCTGCTTGGTCAGCGCCTGGTTGCGCAGCTGGCCGGTGATCCTTTTCGATATTTCGGAAAGCTCCATCACCACGGGATAGGCCTTATGACCGCCCATCTGGTTCTTGGCCCATTGCAGGAGGTTTTCCATAAGCTCCGTAACATAATTCAGGTCGTTCAACACATCGGGGATCAGTCCCTTGATATCTTTTTCCGGCATATCATAATCATTCACGTGCTGGAACACATTCTTCAGGGCATAGATCGGCGCGCGGAGATCGTGGGAGATGACAGAAAATAATTTGTTCTTCACCATATTGATCTCCTCCAGTTCCGCGGCCTTGGCCTGGATCTGGTGATTCTGCTGCTGGATCTGCTCATTTTTCGCCTGGAGCATATGGTTCTTCGCCAGGATCTTGAACTGGTACCTGCCCTGCTCTGTCTTTAACAGGAAGAGCGCGTAGAATATCAGGAGGATGGCGGAAACCTGGATCGCGAGATAAATGAAGGGATGAATCACTTCGAGCCGAACGGCGTAATCCGTCCACAAAATGGCCAGCACAAAATAGCTGGTCATCGACAACGCAATGGAGAAGATCATCTTCGCCGTTTCCCTGATGAAAAAGATCGAAAGGATGCCGAACAAAATGAAATATAGCTCGCACCCGAAATCAATGCTGCGCAAATAAATATTGCTGGTGGCAATGGGATATAAAAGGAAGTAAGAGAACAATGCCGCTTCATAGCGATGCATCCGGTTTAACAGGAGCACAACGATGCTGATCGTGAGCGGGATGAACAGCGAAATGTAGGTGGAAAGCGTAAAAGTGGTCACGGAGATGAGGCTCAGCATCAGTAAAACCCCGCCCACCAGCTGAAAAAGATTCAGCCGGTTGAAGATGACGAGCTTTTTCCGTTCACTCTCCGGCATCGCAGGGGAAACTCCCCAATAACAAATGCGGTTCAGGAGGCCGAGCGTCCACCGGTGCAGGAACTGTAGGGCCGATAAGCTTCTCTCAGAGCGGTAATTGCGTACAATCCCCTGGAGGTTTGACATAGGAATGATCATTTCCTTCCATTTTAGCGTTAACCAAAAAAAGTGTAACTATTTATTAGGTGAGTTCACTACCGGGTTCTCAGGGCTTGTATTCGGATAAGGAGGACTGTCAAGGTAAATGATGTTTCTAATACTTACAATACATCGTAAAAGTTTTTTATGCTAATAAGGTGATTTACCTAGAAAGAACATCATTTGACAGTAGAATAAATTATCATATATCGTACCGATCCTTGGGAATTTTACGGGTTAAGGGAGTTTTTTGTTTCACGCAGATTTCGAAGATTTGATACCCTTCCTGGCAACCTTTAAACCGGCTTCGAAAATCAGGAAACCAATCTGTGAAATCTGCGTGTATTTAATCTGCGAAATCTGCGGGAAACAAAAAAGGCCCGCCTTTCAGCGAGCCTCCACATTTTCAACCGTCCAATCTTTTAGTTCTTCGCGATGTCGAATTTCCTGAAGATGGATTTCACACTGTTCTCGATCTCTTTGGAACTGAGGTTCCGGCCATTCACGATACCAGTGGTCCAGCCCTGCCATACGGCACGGTCGGTTTGGGAATCGATCATCGTGATCGT
>CAMLEM010000319.1 GCA_946479005.1 uncultured Chitinophagaceae bacterium
GGCCTTTCCCATCGAAAAGAAATTCCAGATCCATACGAAGGATGAGCAGATCGGCAAGCATCTTGTGACGGCGGAATCCATCAACCAGTGGGAATATCTCAAACATATCACTTACGAAGGAGCGCAGAAAAGATACAGTGAACTCACACCCGAGATCCGGGAAAGGATCGACTTTGAGCTGCACACGATCAAAACAATGGGTTTCGCCGGGTATTTTCTCATTGTAGGAGATTTCATTCGGGCAGGAAGGGAAAAAGGAGTGTTCATAGGCCCGGGGCGCGGATCCGCGGCCGGAAGCGTGGTGGCCTATTGCATCGGCATTACCAACATAGACCCGATCAAATACAACCTGCTTTTTGAAAGATTCCTGAACCCCGACCGCAAGTCAATGCCGGATATCGATACGGATTTTGATGACGAGGGCAGGCAGAAAGTGATCGAATACGTGGTGGAAAAATACGGGAAGAACCAGGTAGCCCAGATCATCACTTATGGCACAATGGCTGCCAAGATGAGCATCAAGGATGTGGCGCGGGTAATGGATCTCCCCCTGGCGGAATCGAATATGCTTGCCAAACTGGTGCCCGACCGCCCCGGCATCGAATTAAAACGGGTGCTGCACGCGCCGCTGCGTGCAAAGGATGTAAAGGATGAACAGGGTACGGGCAAACCCGTCCTTTCCCTGGAAGAAAAAGAGAACCTGGGAAATGAAGACCTGGAGAATGTGAAAAAACTCCGGGACTACTATAAGCAGGCGGATACCCTTCCCGGGAAGGTGCTTCACGAAGCGGAACGGCTGGAGGGCTCAGTAAGGAACACGGGCATTCACGCAGCGGGCATCATCATCGCTCCGAAAGACCTCACCGAGCTCATTCCTGTTGCCACAGCCAAAGATTCCAGCCTCTGGGTCACCCAGATCGAAGGAAATATCATTGAAGAAGCCGGGGTGATCAAGATGGACTTCCTCGGGCTGAAGACCCTAACCATTATCAAGAACGCCCTGCAGCTGATCAAACAAAATCACGGGATAGAGATCGATATCGACAAGATCCCTCTCGATGATAAGAAAACATTTGAACTCTACCAGCACGGTGCAACCATTGGCACTTTCCAGTTCGAAAGCCTAGGTATGCAGAAATACCTCAGGGAACTCAAACCCGATAAGTTTGATGACCTCATCGCGATGAACGCTTTGTTCCGGCCCGGTCCTATGGCCTACATACCCAGTTTCATTGAAAGAAAGCACGGGCGGGAAGCCATTACCTATGATCTCCCGGAAATGGAAGAATTATTGAAGGAGACCTATGGTATCACCGTTTACCAGGAGCAGGTAATGCTGCTGGCGCAAAGACTGGCGGGATTCAGCAAGGGCGATGCGGATGTGCTTCGCAAGGCGATGGGTAAAAAACAGAAATCAGTGCTGGATAAAATGAAGGCCCAGTTCCTGTCGGGGGCTGCCGAAAAAGCGCTTCCTCCTGAAAAACTTGAAAAGATATGGGGCGATTGGGAAGCATTTGCCCAATACGCTTTCAATAAATCCCATTCCACCTGCTATGCCTATGTAGCTTACCAGACCGCCTATCTCAAAGCTCACTACCCGGCTGAATATATGGCTGCCGTGCTCAACAATGCCGGCAGTATCGAGAAGATCACATTCTTTATGGAAGAATGCAAGCGTATGGGATTAAAGGTCCTGGGACCTGATATCAACGAATCCCTGAAAGGTTTCGCCGTAAATGATAAGGGAGAGATCCGTTTCGGGCTCGGAGGTTTGAAGGGCGTGGGAGAAGCCGCGGTGGAAAGCATCATCGCGGAGCGAATGAAGAACGGTCCTTTCCGCGACATCTTCGATTTCATCAAGCGGATCAACCAGCGAACCGTCAATAAGAAAACCCTGGAGAGCATTGCCTATGCAGGAGGGTTTGATCGTTACCCTGAACATCACCGGGCGCAACTCTTTCACGCCCCGGAAGGAGAAACGATGAATGGGCTGGAAAAAGTGATCCGGTTCGGGCAGGTCACTGCCAGCCAGAATGCGCATTCGATGAATACGCTTTTTGGCGACCTCCCCAGTATGGAGATCCCTCCTCCCCGCCTGCCGGATTGTGCACCCTGGCCCCTGACCGTTCAGCTCGAACACGAAAAAGAAGTGACGGGAATGTTCCTCAGCGGGCATCCCCTCGATCATTACCGTTTCGAGATGCGACATTACGGGATCACGCCGATCTCGGAGTTCAATGAATTCAGGGATTCGATCACTATGCAGCCCAATCCCGGGAAACCCTTTCGGCTGATCGGGCTGGTTGCGGAAGCCCAGCATCGAATAGCCAAAAATGGAAATAAATACGGCAGCTTCATCATTGAAGACTATTCAGGCAGGACAGACTTTGCTCTTTTTACCGAAGATTATATGCGCCTCTCGCCGATGCTTGTGCAGGGGAGCACAGTATTGATCTATGGTAATTTCAAACAGCGGTTCAACACTTCCGAATTCAGGTTTAATGTTTCGGCAGTTTCCCTGGCCGAGAGTATGAAAAAAACACTGACCAAAGCAGTGAGCATCGAAGCCCACCCACAGGATATCAGCAAGGATACCGTGATGTTCATTGAAAACAATGTGAAGACACACCCGGGGAAGGCCAGCCTGAGATTCATTCTGAGTGAGCCGGCCAATAAGCGCAGGATTCAGCTCGTGACATTGGGTACCGGTTTCGAAATGAACGAAGAAATGATCGATTTCCTGGAGAACCGGCCGGAACTGGAAGTTCAGGTGGTAACTGTTTAACCTTATTGTTTTAAACAACTTTTTCGCACCTGTATATGTTATAGTATATGGAACTAAATTTGCCCCCTGACTTTAACTAAAAACCCTATACAATGGCAAAAGAGTATACCGATGCGAACTTTAAGAATGATGTCCTGGACTCTGATAAACTGACAGTTGTGGACTTTTGGGCGGAGTGGTGTGGTCCCTGCAGGGCGATCGGACCCGTGATCGAAGAACTTAGTAAGGAATACGACGGAAAGATCAATGTGGGCAAGGTGAATGTAGATAACAACCCCCAGGTTTCAATGAACTATGGCATCACCTCCATTCCCGCCATCCTGTTCATCAAGAACGGGCAGGTGGTAGATAAGCTTGTTGGCGCCCAGCCGAAGAGCAATTTTGTGAAGAAGATCGAGGCGCATTTGAGCAACTAAAAGACGCTCAGAAAATATTAAAAGGCTGTCGTGATGACGGCCTTTTTTTATTTCCCGCAGATCTCGCAGATAGACTTCCGCAGATTTCGCAGAAAGAGATGAAATTTTTAAAAACTCTGCGT
>CAMLEM010000320.1 GCA_946479005.1 uncultured Chitinophagaceae bacterium
ACGTCGAGACGCTCGCCGACGTGCCATTCATCATCAACAAAGGCGGCGAATGGTACCAGCAAACCTGGGTGTGGATCGTTGGCGGCGCCTTATTCGTTTTGCTGCTGGTGGCCATTCTCAGGGGAGGTTCGAGGAGAACCGAATAAGTTATTTATGCTTGATCTGGATCTTTAAGCCGGTGGAATTTCTCCCCCGGCTTTTTTTAATATGAAGCTTAACTTGCAATTTGATGCTCACCTCCGAATTCACCGAGTTAAAGACCAAGGTCAGGCGCTATCGCCGCCTTCGGGACCAGCTCCACGATTATTACCAGCACAACCGGGTAGAATACGTGGAGCAGGGAAAGCATTTTTTCAAGAAGCTGAAGTGGATCATTGACAAGGCAAAGGAATCCATTCACCTGCAGACCTATATTTTCGAAGATGATGAGACCGGTACCTTCATTGCTGATGCGCTGATCAAAGCCGCGGAAAGAGGGGTGGCTGTATTTGTGCTTGTAGACGGTTATGCATCGCAGAAAATATCCAAATCGTTCCTGGCCCGCGTGAGAGAGGCAGGGGTGAGATTCCGGTTATTTGAACCTTTCTTTAAATTCAGAAAATTTTACTTCGGCAGGAGGCTTCATCACAAAATGGTGGTTGTGGACGGAGAGGAAGCGATGGTGGGGAGTATGAATATTGCTGACAAATACAATGACATTGGCGATGAAAAAGCCTGGCTCGACAGGGCGATATACATACACGGGGAAGTGGCCGCTGAATTGCAACGCATTTGCGTACGTTTTTGGGAGGGTAAAAAATGGAGCCGCCTGATCCGGAAAAAAAAGGCCACCACGGCCCCCGGGAAAAATTTCCCGCCCGATTACGATACGCCTGTCCGGGTCAGGCAGAACGACTGGATCAACAGGAAAGGCCAGGCCACCCGGACATATTTCCAGATCTTTCACAATGCAAAAACATACATCTATGTCGTTTGCAGCTATGTGTTGCCCGACAGCACCCTGAGAAGGCAGCTTGAGCGTGCCGCGAAAAGAGGCGTGGAGATCCGCTTTGTACTGGCCGGCACCTCCGACGTGAAGGTGGTAAAAACCGCGGAGCGTTATCTTTACCGCTGGATGCTTCGCAATAAAATGAAGCTGTACGAATACCAGCCGGCGGTCTTACACGTCAAGATGGCCATTGCAGATGATGAGATACTCACCATCGGATCCTACAACCTCAATAACCTTAGCGCTTATGCCAGCGTAGAACTAAACCTGGACGTGCGGGACCCCGCCTTTGTGAAGGAGGTTCGAAGGGATATCGAGGAGGTGATGGAAAAAGACTGTATCGTGGTACCCCTGAAAGATTATATGACCCGGCTATTTTCCTGGCGCCAATTTATGCGCTGGTGCTCGTACGTGATCACGCGTATTGGAGAAAAGATCATCACCAAGAAAGGGAAGGGGATCAACGCCCACTGATCCTATTGATGAATGCCCGAAAAGTTCTTCGGTCCCACCTGGAGAACCTGCCCCTCTGCACCGTCAGGGTGTTGGCTTCAGGCATATCCAGGTAATAATAGAAAACGAATTTTTCATCGGGGTAAAGCCAGCCGGCGATCTGCCCGAACCGGAGTACATTGAAAACGGTGGTATCGCCTCTCTTTTCAATCGTGTAATAATCGCCTGCGAATTTTTTCAGGTTCCTGACCTCCTCGGTGTCCGTACTATCCAGGAGTGCAGCGTTGCGGGGAAAGAATTTCAGCTTTGTTTCAGATCCTTTATCGAATACGGAACGGTAGCCCACATAAAATCCTTTCTCATCCTGAGCCACCACGTACCAGAGCCAGGAATTGAAAGGAGCGGGTGTAAGAAGGTATTCATACTGGTTGATGGGAATTCCCTTTTCCTTCAGTTCGGCGCGAAGGTCTGCATCCACGGAGAGCTTATTGGATGCGGCATAACCCAGGTACACACCGGCGAGCGCCAGGCCCGTCATAGCGATCTTATGCCGGAAATGATAATGGCCTCTTCCGACCAACAATACGAAGAAGGCCAGCAGCGGCCAGATGCTGAAGAAAGGATCGGCCACGTAAAGGATGTGAAAGGAAAAACGCCGGTCGCTGAAAGGTTCGAACCAGGCTGTTCCATAAGCATTGAAGGCGTCGATAAAAAGATGAACGAAAACGTTTATGCTAAAAAGGTAAAACCAGCGGTTCCGGGAGAATGGCCTGTTGCGGAACAGGCGAAAGGAAATAAAACCGAGCAGGATGGTAACGAGAATCCCGAATAAAAAAGAGTGGGTGAAACCCCGGTGCGCCAGAAAATCCGCTGTGGGGCTCAGCCATATTTGCGGGATGAAATCCACATCAGGGATTGATTGTGCCAATGCTCCCATCCACATAGCGCGCTTGCCCAGCGCCTTTCCCCCTACGGCTTCGCCGATACAGGCGCCCACCACGATATGTGTTACCGTATCCATCGGGAGAATATTGTAATTTTGTGAAAAGGGTCATTCCAAATTTTATGCGTGAATCGGATGAAAAAATAAAAGAAGGTTTGTGGGAGCAGATGAAGGATCATCCCCGCCTGGATACCACGCATATTATCGTTGAAGTAGAAGAGGGCCACGTACACCTGAAAGGTAAGGCCGATACGGAAGAAGAAAAAGCCCGTGCGGAAATTATAGCGGCAAATTATCCCGGGGTCGTCTCTGTCAGGAATGATCTCCAGCTGGAGCTGGGCATCATTCACGCGATCACCAGCCTGGTTTCCGGCATTGCCGCCAGCAACGAGGAAGAGCTTCATCATAAAGAACAGGAAAAGCCCCCGGAAAAGAAGGATCCGAAAGATCCCGAATGATCCTGTCAGGTGCGGGCTCGCAGCTTTTGTTTCAGGATGGTGGCGGCCCGGGTATATCCTCCCTCTGCGCCATCCACAAAATGAACGTGTTTCTCTTTTACATCTTTCACATAACAGCTCATCACAGACTCCCTGCTCACGTATAACCCATAAAAGATCTCGCCCAGTTCTTCCAGCCGGTCGAGGGCGGTGGTAAGTTTTTCTCTTTGTGCCGCAGTACCGGAGATCACGGTGTTGATCTTACCATCAATGACAAGCGTGTCTGACATCTCCACGAGGTTCACCAAATAGGTTTTCCCGGCTGAAGTGCGGAAATAGAGCTTCCCGAGCAGGGTGGTCAGCCAGATCCTTAAAAGATAGACTGGTTTTTGTTTTCCGAAACGCGTGCGCATTTCAAGGGCGATCTTTCCCAGGGTTGCTTTGAGCTTTAGCCGGGTGACTGTTATGGGTTTGCGAACCGGCGGATCGCCATA
>CAMLEM010000321.1 GCA_946479005.1 uncultured Chitinophagaceae bacterium
TGAACTGTACGCCCCCAAGCATCGAGAACTCTCCATTGCTGAAAGCTTCACCCCCGTTCTGGAGAAGATTCTTGTCGTTGTTCATTAGCACACCAAATTGAGGACCGGCCTGGAGCGAAACGAAGCTCCCGATCAGTTTATAGTTGAGCAGGATGGGAATGGACAGGTAATTCAGCTTGCGATCACTTTGGCTGGAATTGAACGCATTGTGGTACACACTGCTGAAATTGCTATCCACCGAAGTTGTGAACTGGTTGAATAGCACTTCAGGTTGAAGTACCAGCTTATTGCCCAATCTTACTTCCATAAATCCCCCGAGGTGGTATCCATAACGGAATTCATCCTTAAATGCCTTGCCATCGATCTTGGTGATGTTGGCACCTGCTTTTGCGCCAAGGTGAAATTGCGCCATCAGCGCCTGCGAGAGCAGTACGGCAGCAAGCAGCGTCAGAAGTTTTGTTTTCATTGTGTAAGTGTTTTTAAAATTTGTTTTTGAAACCTCGTTAAAATCTCAAGGAATATGCCGGTCACCCGTGGTGCCTGTTAAATACCTTTAACCTGTATCTAAGTAATTCCCAAAACTATAAACGACGATTTCTATTGTCCGGCAGTTGTGAATGGATTGTTATTTCAAAATAAATAGCCCAGGTTCAGCGAGAAAAAAGCATTGAGATCATCTTTGTCTCCGGGGAAATAATAGTCGAGAAGAAATTGAGGCTGAAGGAAGAAATTCCCGATGGAATACTCCGACCGGAGAAGAAATGTAAAGGAGAGGGGCTGAAACCGGGTGACATCATCGAGGTAAACATTCTCGGTGCTGAACAATACATTACTTCCATTTCGCAACAGGGTGCCAAACGTGTTCGTTGATTGGTTGAACCCAAAACGCTGCGTGCCGCTGGTAAACGCCAGCTGTGGGGACATCCGGATATGATCCCGGTTGGCGATCACATCCAGGAAATAAAAGTCGTGACGCACGGAGGCCGTAAGCATAAAGTCCCGGATGGACTCGGTAGTATTTACATAAATATATCCCTGTCTCCTTAACCTGAGGTCCTGCAGTAAAAACTCTCTCTCCCGGTATTCGGAACGGTTTCCCCAGCCATAGCTGGCCGACACGGAAGGTTTGAACCAAAGCGCCCTGTACATAAAATAGGCATAGATCTCGTTCAGCAGTGGGGTGGTGTAAAAAGGAAGGGAATCCTTTGTAAAATAGCGGGTATACGAAATCCCCGTAGCCATTCTCCGGTCTTCCAGGTAATCGAAGGACGGTGACAATCCCCACTGGTAGAAATTCAAATTCTCATTATCATCAATGATGTAACCGGTAAAATTCATCCCGAGGCCTTTTTTATGATAATAGGCCAGGGTGGGTGAATAACGGAGTTTTCGCGATGTGGTGATCGAGCCCGTGTTCTTTGAATCGAAATTGAAATAACCCTTTCCCACTCCAAGGTTTGCCAGCAAAAAACTCCGGGGCGTGAGAATGGAATCCATAAAGGATTCGAAATCCCGGAAGAGATCATCATAATCAATAAAGAGGCTGTCATCCGGGGTTTCCGATGGGGCAATGGTCGTGTCCCTGCCGCTCGTTTGAGGGTAGGCAACGCTCACCAGGGCGCAGAGCGCAACCATTATCAACCAGGCTTTTACCATTTAAACAGTTGAGTTCGGCCTCCTCCCGGACCTGGGCTTTGACCTTCAGTAAGATAAAAAGTTTAAGCCAGTTCAAAAACGGTGATCTCAGGGAGGATCCCTACCCTTCCGGGGTACCCGAGGAATCCAAAACCCCGGTTCACATAGAGTTTCTGGCCGTTCATTTCATAAAGGCCCGCCCACTCTTTATACATATACTGTACCGGGCTCCACTTGAATCCCGGTATTTCAACGCCAAACTGCATACCGTGCGTATGTCCCGCGAGCATCAGATCGATATCGGTATACACGTCAAGCACTTCAGTTTTCCAATGAGAAGGATCGTGGCTAAGCAGGATCTTGAAAGGAATTGTCTCGGTACCGGCGTGGGCCTTCTTCAGGTTGCCATATTTAGGGAACCGGGCCTTGGCACTCCAGTTCTCAACACCGATCAGCGCGATCTTTTCTCCGTTTCGTTCAAACGATACGTTCTCATTCATCAGCAATCTCCACCCCAGTTCGGCGTGAACTCTCTTCAGTTTCTCCAGGTTTGCGTCACGGGCTTCTTTGGATGGCCAGTGCACATAATCACCATAATCGTGATTGCCCAGGATGGAATACACCCCCATCGGTGCTTTGAGCTGGCTGAACACATCCATATAGTCATCCATTTCATCCGCCACATTATTGACCAGGTCACCGGTGAAAAGGATCAGGTCGGGTTTTTCCTTCAGGATCTTATGGATGCCCTTCATCACCCCGGATTTCCGGGTAAAGCTCCCCGAATGGATATCCGAGATATGTACAAAGCGGAGTCCTTTGAATGAAGCGGGAAGATTTCCGACTTTTAATTTTAACCGCTTCACCTGGTAATTGTACTTATTTCCAAAACCATAGAGGAGGGTGCCGAACAACCCGCCGCCGGCAGCCATTCCCAGCCAGCTGAGAAAGACCGAACGGGAGATCGTGTCGTCACCGCCAGCGACCGGAGCGGCGGTCCCGGCATTAAACCAGTTGGCGCTGATCCAAACCACAAGCCGGCGTATATCATCGATCAGGAAGAACAGCGACGCGAAGAATTTGGCGAAGAACCAGCCGGAAACGATAGCGAACAAAGTGGTGCGAAGAAAGCGGCTATACCTTTCCAGGTGGAGATAAGGCATCAACACGAGGAGAAGGATCACGCCCACAGAGATCACCCAATAGGCAATGTGCACCAGGTTCCGGTTCCTGGGGGCGGCACCCTGTGTTACCACCCGAAGCGATTGGTAAAAATAGATATCGAGAAGAATGATCAGGGCCAGCAGGATCCACCAGGCCGTCGAATTGCGCATACCCGCAAAGTTATCGCAAAGCGTTTTCCCACATTCACACTTCTCCCGGGAAATGGGCAAAACTAAATTTTACTTTCTGCGACACAGGAGGCAATTTTACCAGAATAATACCTGAGAAAAAGATGGGAAGAATCATTGGAGTAGCCAATCAGAAAGGAGGCGTGGGAAAAACGACCACTGCCATCAACCTGGCGGCAAGTTTCGCGGTGCTTGAATATAAAACCCTCCTGATCGACGGGGATCCGCAGGCCAACAGCACCACCGGCGTGGGCTTCGACCTGCACAATATCACGCAAAGCCTGTATGATTGTATGGTGAACCAGGCCCGGGTGAGGGATGTGATCC
>CAMLEM010000322.1 GCA_946479005.1 uncultured Chitinophagaceae bacterium
GTCACTGTGAAGCCGGATCTTTCCTTGCCTATCTTTTGGCAGAAGGCCATTGGCGGTAGCCGCGTAGATGTGGCCCAGTCGATTTATCCAACAGCAGACGGAGGATTTATTATTGCCGGAAATACCAACTCGCCCGATGGAGATATTTCCGGGTATCATACAGGAACCTATGGTTGCTATCTACCCTGCGTTGGACCGGAGATATGTGGCTATTTCCCCGATGGGTTGGTCTTAAAATTGAATAGTTCAGGGGCGATCCAGTGGCAAAAATCGCTGGGTGGAACCAAAGCTGAGAATTTACTTTCCATACAGCCTACTCCCGACGGAGGTTATATCGCGTCTGGATTGACGTATTCAAATGATGGAGATGTAAGTGGCTATCACGGTGGCACCGAAGCTGATGCCTGGGTGGTGAAATTAAGCAGCACCGGCAATATTCAATGGCAAAAAGTATTAGGGGGTAGCACCGGTTGTGATTTTGCCAATTCCATACTTAATACAACAGATGGTGGATACTTATTTGTAGGCCACACCGATTCTCACGATGGTGATGTGACCACCAATGCTGGTGAAAGGGATGTGTGGTTTGTCAAGCTTAGCAGTGCCGGTTCCATCCAATGGCAGAAAACAGTCGGAGGCGCGGAGAATGATTACGCGTTTTCCCTGCAGTCGACCCTGGATGGAGGATTTATTGCAGCCGGGTACAGCTATTCAAATAATGGAGACATAAGCGGTAATCATGGTGACGCTGACGCCTGGATAGTTAAAATAAACAGTACGGGTAGTATTCAATGGCAAAAATCGCTGGGTGGTAGCAATGAGGATATTGCCCGATCTATTCAGCCAACCACGGACGGTGGTTACATTGTTGCGGGATCCTCCAGGTCGAATAATGGTGATGTAAGCAATAACAAGGGAGATGCCGATGCCTGGGTAGTGAAGCTAAATGGAACGGGTGAAATTCAATGGCAAAAATCATTGGGTGGTGACAAGGAGGAGATAGGCAGATCCATTCAAAGTACTTCAGATGGCGGTTATATAATGACGGGTTCTGCCAGGTCAGTAAATGGTGATGTGATCGGCAATCACGGTGGCCAGGATACCTGGGTTGTTAAACTGGACGTTAACGGCAATGTTCAATGGCAAAAATCGATGGGAGGAACTGCCAATGATTTTGCCAATTCCATTCAGCCCACAAATGACGGGGGATTTGCAGTTGCCGGGCAGGCGATCTCTCACGATGGTAATGTGAGTGGGAATCACGGCGCTACAGATGCCTGGGTGATAAAACTGAAATAATGAGTAATCTCCCGGGAGGAAAAGCTATAAACTTAAACCCAGGTTCAAATAATAATACCCGCCATTCTTTCCGTAAGGGATCGCGCCATTCCTGTAACGCGCTGCATCTTCCTCCTGTACATTCAGCATCCCCGGATATACATCAAATAGATTATTGGCCCCAATGGTCAACGTCAGGCGGGATCCGGAATTGTATTTAAGACTGCAATCCGTCAGGACCCTTGATTTATAATTTTCAATTAAAGTATCACGAACCGGGTTACCGACGAGAGATGCAATCCCTGTGCTGCCAAAATATGTATTGCGGAGCGAGAAACTGAATTTGCCCCGACTGACAAGGCAGGATAATATCAGTTTTTCTCCCGGGTGTTCTTTCTTTAAAGCTATTCTTTCTTCGATCCCGAAAAGCGTATTCGTATAATTGGAAATTTCTGTAACTACGTCTGTCGTATTAATCCTGCCAAAAAGAGACTGGCGGTTGATATTCCCTGCAAATGCCAGGCTGAGCCGGGTTTTATGAATATTCCACGCGCCGCTCAATACTGCATCCATCCCATATGTCCTGGTATGAATCGCATTGGCATAAAGTTGCACGTGATCAATGCCCGGATGATCACTCAATATGGCAGCGACCTGGGGATCTGTGATCCGGAAAACACCGCTGAGTATGATCCGGTTCCTAATCCGGATCAAATATGCATCGATTGTTAAGCTGATCGTTGGTGAAATTTTCGAAGTGATACCGGCGCTGACATTGATTGTACGTTCCGCAGTAAGTGATGGAATATGAAATGCTCTTGTTACGGAACTTTCATTATTAAACACCTTTTGGATCTGGGCCGTACCCCTGAAAGACTGGAGCCCGGAAAAATATCGCTGTTGAAGGCTGGGAGCCCGATACCCGTTACTGACTGACCCGCGGATTGCGAGATTCGGCGTGAACCGGTACCGGAAGGCCACCTTCCCTGCAAGGTTGCTGCCGAAATCACTATAATATTCGTAGCGGCTCGCCGCATCAATGAGCAGGTGCACGGAAGGTTCCAGTTCCCAACTGAGATAAATGGAAGAGGCCGACCGGTTTTTATTGATCGCGTCACTAGGGCTCACACTG
This sequence comes from uncultured Chitinophagaceae bacterium, assembly GCA_946479005.1. Next base: position 2,411 of record CAMLEM010000322.1, read on the forward strand.
CCGATGGAAGGCTGTGCGCCTCCCTGTTTGGAACCCGACCCCGTGCCATCGTAATCAGTATAACCCGCCTCGTCACCTGCTATCAGCTTATAATTTTCCATTCTCCACTCGGCACCTGCTACCAGTTTACTGGTCACCCAGTTCCCTTTTCTGGCCGCCAGGTCTTTGGCAAAACTCAAATGACTGGTGAATAGGTTATAGACGAAATTTCCCAGGAAAAAGGAAGTGGGGGCATTTGCCCCCAGCGATGATTGCTGAGAGGCATTGTTTGAATTGATGACCTCATTGGGGTTGGTATTATTCCCAAACGAACTGCTGATTTCCCAGTGCCACTTACGCCCTGTAATACCTTTCAAACCGGTCGTTACGGTTGCGTCCCAGAATGTGATGATGTTTATGGGCTTAAAACCATTTGGATATATCAAGTGATTTACCCGGGCATAGTCATTGGGATAACGATAAATGCCTCTGTAATGATTCTTTTTGTAATTGATCGTTCCCGTCCAGAATGTATTTACACGTTCCGAAAAATGGTAAGCGCCATTGACGAGAAACCCACAACTAAAAAGCTTAGCTCCACCAATGTTTTTGGTGAAAATGTTTCGGTCAATTCCATTGGCGCGAATGGCGGCTTCGTCCAGTGCCCGTGTTTGTGCGGAGTCGGCGGCGCTGGCATTGTTTGGATAAGTATAATAAACAAGCCCCGTATATTTTTCCTCCCGGGTAACAGGCGCCTGTGTTCTCATTTCAGCGGAGAAACTGACGAATCCCCGCTTATCAGCACCGAGGTTTTTATTTCTTAGAGAAATCCCCCTGTATATGCCAATCCAGGATTTAAATCCATCTCCCGCGAAGTATTGCCCCGTGTTCACGTGGACCAGGGTCTTCCCGGTCGATTCTTTT
>CAMLEM010000323.1 GCA_946479005.1 uncultured Chitinophagaceae bacterium
AGTTCGGCACAGATCTCCAACCCGATCAATTTTTCGATCTTCGATGGCGGGAATAATAATTTCATCCAGAATGTCAGCGTTTCCGTTACCAGCCAGTACCTGCTAAGCAAGTCGTATGACGAACCCTGTATCAGCGGCAACCAGGCGAAATGTTATTACCTGATCGTTGTTTACGATCTCCCCAGCATCGAATTACCGCCAAACGCCAATGGATACACGATCGCTTACCAGCGTTGCTGCCGCATCGCAGGTATCCAGAATATCGTTAACAGCGGCGCCGTGGGAAACACATTCGATATCAGGATCCCCGGCTCTAACCTGAACGCACAAACGAATTCCAGTCCCCGCTTCCCCGTGAATGATACCGTGGTGGTTTGCGGAGGCAGCAATTTCCAGTATTCTTTCCAGGCAACCGATCCCGATGCGGGTGACTCTCGTGCTTACGAGTTCTGTGGAGCCATACAGGGCGGAAGCCAGGGCGACCCTGCCCCTGTGACTGCCACCAATCCACCTTACTCCACGGTACCATATGCATTTCCTTTCTCAGGAACCCAACCGATGGGGCCGGATGTCAGCATCAATCCTGTGACAGGCCTCATCAGCGGCCTCGCGCCAAGTACGGTTGGCGAATTCGTGGTCAGTGTTTGTGTAAAAGAGTACAGGAATGGCGTTATGATCGGAAGGACCCGGAAGGAACTGCACGTAGAAGTGAGCGGTTGCCAACCGATCACTCCTCAGCTAAATCCTCAATACATTACTTGTGATGGGTTCAATATGACGTTTGCAAATACGGCCGCTTTCAATCCCCTGATCAACTCTTATTTCTGGGATTTCGGTGTGACAACGATGCTCAATGATACATCCATTGCACAAAATCCGACTTTCACTTATCCAGATACCGGACAATTCGTTGTTAAGCTGATCGTAAATAAGAACCAGAACTGTTCGGATTCCGCGGAAGCCATCGTAAAAGTATATCCCGGCTTCTTCCCCGGGTTCATTGCCACGGGAAACTGTTTCCAGAATCCCTTTACTTTCCAGGACACTACCAATACCCGGTATGGCGTGGTGGACAGCTGGTCCTGGAATTTCGGAGAAGGTAGCACCCTGGCTGATACTTCACACGTGCAACATCCCCAATACACCTATCCCGGCCCCGGGCCGCGAACGGTGCAGCTCATTGTGACCAATAGCAAGGGATGCATAGACACGGCATTTGTTGATATCAACGTACTTGATAAACCGCCGCTGTCGGTAGCTTTTGCAGACACCCTCATATGCATCCCCGATGCCGTGCAGCTGAGCGCGATCGGAACCGGTAATTTTTCCTGGACCCCCGGCACTGCCATCGCCAATCCAAATACCGCTACTCCAACAGTGAACCCCACAACCAACACCTGGTATTATGTGAACCTGAACGATAATGGTTGCGTGGCCCGTGATTCGGTGCATGTACGAGTGGTACCGGGAGTCAGCCTGGCGATAATGGCTGATAGCACGATATGTTTGACGGATACCGTAAGGCTGACGGCGTCGACAAACGGTCTTTCTTATACCTGGTCGCCGCCCGAAACCCTCGATAATCCTAATTCCTTAAATCCCCTGGCCACGCCAGTAGCGGCAACCACTACTTACCAGCTGATCTCCCGGATCGGGAGTTGTTCTACGACCGATGAAGTGACGATCACCACGGTACCTTACCCCGTGGCGAGTGCAGGAGAGGATCCTACGATCTGCTATAACACGTCCACGCAGTTGAACGCCACACACGATGGAGATACGTTCACCTGGACACCCATCAACTATCTCGACGATCCCACGATATTGAATCCCGTTGCCACGCCCCCGCGAACAACGGAATACGTGCTCACCGTATTCGACGACCGCGGATGTCCAAAACCGGGACGGGATACCGTCGTAGTGACCGTTCGCCCGAAGATCAACGCGTTCGCTGGCAGGGACACGGTGATCGTTGTAGGCCAGCCCCTGCAATTCAATGGATCGGGAGGCGTCACTTACCAGTGGGTGCCCTCCAGTTTCCTGGATGATGCCAACATCGCCAACCCCGTTGGCATTTATCCCTCCACCATCGACAGCATTCGTTACAAACTGATCGTTAGTGATGAAGTGGGTTGTTCCGACTCTGCGTTCGTGAAAGTGGAAGTATGGGAAACTATGCCCAATGTATTTGTTCCAACGGCCTTCACCCCCAATGGTGACGGTTTGAATGATGTGATACGCCCCATCGCTGTCGGTATTCAAAAGATCAACTACTTCAACATCTATAACCGGTGGGGACAGTTATTATTCTCCACCACGCATAACAAACACGGCTGGGATGGCCGCGTGGCAGGAAGATTGCAAAACTCCGGCGTTTTCGTATGGATGCTCAGCGCGATCGATTATACGGGCAGACCCATTTTCCTGAAAGGGACGGTTACTTTGATACGCTAGATTCCGGATTCCGGATTTGGGATTTAAACAACCGCATTTTTCGCGCGTCGTTGTCCTGAGCCTGTCGAAGGGCTGCGGTAAAAAAAACGTATTTTGCCCTTCTATGCCCATCGCATTCATCACAGGCGCCACAGCCGGCTTCGGCGAAGCCACCGCCTGGAAATTCGCTGCACACGGTTATGATCTCATCATCAATGGTCGTCGCAAAGAGAAACTGAAAACCATTGCCGATGCGCTGGAAAACAAATACAATGTAGCCGTGATGCCCCTGGCTTTCGATGTGAAGGATCAAAACGCTGTCGCTGAAAACCTTTCACAATTACCGGGAGACTGGAAAAAGATCGACGTGCTGGTGAACAATGCCGGGCTGGCATTGGGCAGGGATCTTTTTCACGAGGCCAGTCTAGACGACTGGAACGGGATGGTGGACACGAACATAAAAGGGTTTATGTATGTGGCGCAGGCGGTTTCCAAATTGATGGCAGAGCAGAGTCGCGGACATATCATAAACCTCGGCTCCGTGGCAGGAAAGCAGGTTTATGAAAAAGGAAATGTTTATTGCGCCACGAAATTCGCGGTGGATGCTTTAAACCAGGCGATGCGTATCGACCTTTTGAAGTATGGCATCAAAGTCACTTCGATCAATCCCGGTGCCGCGGAAACAGAGTTCTCCCTGGTAAGATTCAAAGGAGATTCAACCACGGCAAAGAGCATCTATGATGGGATCAAGCCGCTATCGGCAGAAGATGTGGCGGACGTGATTTATTATTGTACCACCCTGCCGGCCCACGTTTGCATCAACGATCTTTCGATCACCTGCGTCCAACAGGCCGACGCGCTTCATTTTAACAGAACGGC
>CAMLEM010000324.1 GCA_946479005.1 uncultured Chitinophagaceae bacterium
ATAAATTAAAAAATTATCCTGTTTTTTTAACCACAAAATCCTTTCATATCCACATATTGCCAGTGGGCAAGAGATACTGCCGTTCCTGTAAAGACAATTAAAATCCAACGCCTGCTGCTCTGTTTGGCATACCCACCGTCATTTGATTGTCACCAGGAAAAAATGGGGATCATTTTTTTCTCTTTACGAGGGAGATCAGGATGGCCGGGAGCAGCACCAGGTTTGTGAAAGTGGCTGTTACGAGGGTGAGGGAGGTCAGCCAGCCAAGGGCCTTGGTGCCATCAAAGCCGCTGAAGCAAAAAATGACAAAACCCGTGATCAGCACCAGTGAAGTATAAATGATGCTGATCCCCGTACTGTGAATGGTTTCGATCACCGTTTGCTTCATATCGTAATTATTTTGGGGAAGCTCCTGTTTGTAATTCACCAGGAACCGGATGGTGATATCGATGGCAATACCCAGCGCCACGCTGAAAACCAATACAGTAGATGGTTTCAGGGGAACACCTGTCCAGCCCATTATCCCCGCGGTGATCAGCAGGGGGATGAGGTTGGGCACCAGGGAGCAAATGAGGATCCTGGCCGAACGGAAGAGGTAAAGCATGCAAAGCGCGATCAGGATAAATGCCCAAATGATACTATCCTTGAGGCCATTGATGATGAATCGGCTTCCCTCGAGAAAGGTGACGCTGGTACCCGTCATCTCGACATTATACTTTTCCGGGGGGAAAAGCTGTTCTGCCCGTTTCGACACACTGTCGAGAATATGGGGCAGGCGGTTACTGCCTACATCGGCCATACTCACGCTGATCCTGGCCTCCTGCCGGTTGCTGTCCAGGAAACTGGAGAGGAGCCGCGAAAAAGAGCTGCTGTTGGCCCCTTCGCCCCCATTTTTCAGGTAAGGCATCAGTTGCACATCGAACTCAGAGGGCATCGAATAGCTGTTGCTGTCGCCATCAAAAAAAGCCTGTTTTACGAATTTAAATCCCTCCACGATGCTCAGAGGCCTGGCGATGCCGGGAATGGAGGAAAGGTATTGCGAGAGAGAATCAATCCGCGAGAGGTTGGCTATCTGCGTAGCTCCCCGCTTCTTTTTTGTATCCACAACGATCTCGAGGGGCATCACTCCCTTGAAATTCCGTTCGAAGAATTTGAGATCGGTGTAAAGTTTATCATTATGCGGGAGGTCGTCAACGATATATCCCAATGAATGAAGACGGGTGATCCCCATAATGGAGAACGCCACGATAACCACCGTGATCCCATAGATCAGCTTCCGGTGATTGAGCGACCATCTCTCCAGCCTGTCGAGCCAGCGGTTCAAACGGGCATTCTCGAGATATTTGGTATGCCTGCTTTTTGGCGGGGGAAGAAAACTGAGAATGGCGGGAATGAAAACCAGTGAGATGAAGAATAATAAAATGATATTGATACCGGCAACCACGCCGAATTCCCTCAGGATCTGGCTCTGTGTCAGTGCAAATACGGCGAAACCAATGGCCGCAGCGAGATTGCAGAACCAGGTCACCACGCCCATCCGCCCGATCATAATCAGCAGCGCTTCTTTTTTGTCGCCCGTTTCATTGTAGGCCGTATGGAATTTATTCAGGAAATAGATACAGTTGGGGATCCCGATCACTACGATCAGCGGCGGGATCAGTGCATTGAGGATACTGATCTTGTAGCCCATCATTTCTATGGTGGCGAAGCTGAAGATCACACCGAACAAAACCACGCAGAGCGACATCAGCATCGCGGTGAATGAACGGAAGAACCAAAGCAGGATGATAGCGGAAAGAATGATCGAGGCCAGGATGAACATCCTCATCTCCTTCACGATACGCACGGAAAGCTGGGTCCGGATATGCGGCAACCCGCTTTTATATACCGCGAGGCCTGCCTCTTTTTCAAACCGGTCGGCCCTTTCCCCGATCCTTTCCACGATGTCCAGTCTTTTTTTCGATGCCATCAGCCCGGGATTGATGCGCACGCCCATCAGCCAGGCGCCGGTTTCAGGATTATAGAGCAAACCCCTGTAAAAAGGAAGGTTCAGGAAGGTCTTTGAAAAACTGTCGATCTCAGCCTGGCTGAGAACCCTTGCCGGGAACAGGGTGTCGGTGCGCAACCTTTCACTCCCCTCTGCACGTACGAGATTCACTGCATTGGAAACGGCAATCACATCATCCACTCCTTCCACCTGCCGGAGATCGCGCTGCAGGGAAGCGTAAGCATTGAAGACCTTTTCATTAAAGAACTCTTTCGACTGGAAGCCGATCACCAGCAGGTTTCCATCTTCGCCGAATTTTTTGCGGAATTCCTGGTAAGCCTTGTATTTGGGATTGTTGATCGGGATGGCACGGGCAAAATCGTAACTCAGCTCCACTTTGCTGGCGTGGTAGGCCATAAACGCGGTGATCAATAGTAAAATGACCAGGAGGAGGTTGCGGTATCGGAGGATGAATCGGCCGGCCTTTAGCCACATTGGTTCTGGTTGAGTGGCAAAGAAAAGGATTTGCAGGTAATCTCCCCCATACCAGGCTCAGGTGAAGAGATTAAATTTACCCGTGCGAAAGCTTCTCATATCAATTACAACATTAATTTGTCTTGGTTCTTCCGGCCAGGGTCTTCCACCCATTGGCGAATGGCGCGAGCATCTTCCTTATCACAGCGCGATCGACCTGCTGGCGCTCGACGGAAAGGTTTATGCCGCTACTCCATACAGTTTGTTCTCGGTTGATCTCGATGATCTTGAAATTCGAAGGATGAGCAGGATGACGGGTTTGAATGAGACGGGTGTGTCCGCGCTGGGTTCAGATGATGAAAAAAACCTGCTGATCGCTTATTCGAACAGCAACCTCGACCTGGTGCGTAACCAGGATATATATAACATACCGGGCATCAAACAATCCGGTGTACCCGGGAATAAGACCATTTATGACATTCATTACCGGGCCGGGTTCTTCTACCTCTCAACCGGACTGGGCGTGATCGTCATAGATCCCGAAAGAAGAGAAGTAAAGGAAACCTGGTATCTCGGGCCGGGCGGTGCCCAGGTGAGAGTTAATGCAGTTACCTCAGATGCGCTCTTTTTTTATGCGGCAACGGTATCCGGTATCTACAGGATGCCCCTGAATGCTCCAAACCCTACCGACCCCACTTCCTGGGAAAAAGCGGATCTCAATCTTGGTGCAGGGGATTTTACATCCATCGCCAGAGTTGAAAACAAAATATTCTCCCTGCGGAATGATTCTGTGTTTTTTTTGGATGGAAATAGTTGGACATTGTTCTATCACGACACCCTTTCATTGA
>CAMLEM010000325.1 GCA_946479005.1 uncultured Chitinophagaceae bacterium
CGATCATCGCCGCGATGAAGATGGACAATTCTCCCAGGAAGGGGATGTACATAATGTTCAGGTAATCGGCAAAAACGAGGTTACCGCTCGCATACGCGAAGATCCCCAGCAGCACCCCGATAATAGCCGAAGTGCCCGTAGCCAGTCCATCCAGGCCATCCGTTAGGTTGGACCCGTTGGAAACCGCCGTAATGATGAAGATCACGATCAGGATATACAGCACCCAGGTATAATCTCTCAGTGACTGCGGTAATAATTTCGAATAGTTGAACTCGTGATCCTTTACAAAGGGAATGGTGGTGATGGGAGTCTTGGTTTCCACGAAATTTTTCGGGCTGCCATTCACGTTATAAGTGAATACGGCGGGATCGGCGGAGGGATTCGCACCCACATACTCTCTCCAGATCTTCACGTCACTGTTAAAATAGAGCACGGCTCCTACGGTGATCCCCAACCCTACCTGGCCGATGATCTTGAACCAGCCGGCCAGCCCGTCCTTACTGGTCTTTTTATACTGCTCACCTTTCAACTGTGCTCTTCTTTTCCCGAGCAGCTTGAGATAATCATCAATGAACCCGATGATGCCCAGCCAAACCGTAGCTACCAGCATCAGGATCACGTACACGTTGGTAAGATCGGCAAGTAATAAAGTGGGAATGATGATGGCAAGGATGATGATGATCCCACCCATTGTGGGTGTACCCCGCTTGCTCTCCTCTCCTGCCAGCCCCTCTTCACGGATGCCTTCACTGATCTGCCGCTTCTGGAGAAGGCGGATCAGTTTCTTTCCATAAACCAGTGTAATGAAAAGCGACAATAACACTCCCATCAGCACCCGGAAGGTGATGAAGTTGAACAAATGGCTCCCCGGGAAGGATATTCCTTCACGATGAAGCCAGTCGAACAAATGATAAAGCATAGGAGTTAATTGATATTGTTACTTTCCAAATAATTCAAACATTTCTTTCACCACTTCCTTATCATCGAAGTGGTTCTTTACACCATTGATGTCCTGGTACTTCTCGTGTCCCTTTCCTGCCACCAGCACGATATCATCTTTCTTTCCCAGGCTGATCGCCATCTTGATCGCTTCCTTCCGGTCAGTGATCGACACGTATTTTCTTTTATACGAAGGAGGCAATCCGTTTTCCATATCCCGGATGATCTGTTCAGGATCCTCGGTTCGGGGGTTGTCACTGGTGAAGATCACCCGGTCGCTATGCTCACAGGCCGCTTCCGCCATCACCGGTCGCTTCGTTTTATCCCTGTCACCGCCGCATCCCACCACCGTGATCACCTGGGCGTTTCCCTTTTTCAGCTTCTTTATCGTTGCCAGCACATTCAGCAAAGCATCTGGCGTGTGCGCATAATCCACGATCGCGATCAGCTTCTCCTTCGGTGACACCTGGTAGTCAAATCTTCCTTCGGCCCCGCTCAGGCTGCTCAGATTTTGAAGCACCTCTTCCTTTTTTTCACCCAGGCTCATCGCTGCGCCAAACACCGCAAGCAGGTTGTACGCATTGAATTCCCCGATCAGGCGAAAATGCACCTCGGTTTCATTCACGTTCATCTGCAGGCCTTCGAGACTATTCTCCAGGATCTTCCCTTTGAAATCGGCAACTGTTTTTAAACTATAACTGAGTTTCCTTGCTACCGTGTTCTGCAACATCACCATCCCCCGTTTGTCGTCCGCATTCGTCAGGGCGAAGGCAGAGGCAGGCAGCCCGTCGAAAAAGGCTTTCTTCACCCGGATATACTCATCGAAGGTTCGATGGTAGTCGAGGTGATCGTGCGTGATATTGCTGAAGATCCCACCGGCATATTCAAGCCCGGCGATGCGATGCTGGTGGATGGCGTGTGAACTGGTTTCCATAAAAGCGTGACTGCATCCCGAATCAGCCATCTGTTTCAACAGCCGGTTCAGGCTAATGCTGTCGGGTGTTGTATGTGTCGCTTCCAAAACCTTCTCCCCAACGCGGTTTTCCACCGTGCTGATCAATCCAGCGTGATACCCCAATGATGTAAAGAGCTTATATAATAAGGTCGCTATCGTCGTCTTTCCGTTCGTTCCCGTCACTCCCACCAACTGCAGCCTCGTTGAAGGCATTCCAAAAAAATGGTGAGCCATCCATCCTGCGGCCTCCGCGGAGTTCTCCACCTGCACATATACCACGTCTTCTTTTCTTCGGGCAGGCAATTCTTCAGCAATGATCGCGATCGCGCCTTTATCTATCGATTGTTCAATGAACTGGTGTCCGTCGGCCGCAGTTCCTCTCACCGCTATGAAGGCCGAACCACCCTTCACGCTTCTCGAATCGGTCGCGATATCCGCTATTTCAATTCCCGTATTGCCTTCCACTGCCCTGATCGCGATCCTGTATAAAATATCCTGCAACAGCATTCGTACACTTTAACTCAGTTCGAGTATCACTGTTACTCCTTTAGCCAGCCTGGTTCCCGGGGCCAGCGACTGGCTGCTGATCCTGCCTTTTCCATTCACCGAAACCTTTACTCCCATATTCTCCAGGAGATATAATGCATCCTTTAACCCCATTCCTTTCACGTCGGGCATAATATCCGTTGTTACATTGTTTGCCCTCATCACAGCAGAAGATCCATTGGAATACACGCGGCTCCAGGATTTCTGCGAAGAGGAATCGTTGTAATTGAACTGCATTGTTTGAAACACTTTTTGCAGGTCCCTGCTGAAGCCTGCATAATAAAAGCTGCTGCTGTCGCGGCGGCTTGCATACAGGGAAGGATCCTTCTTCTCCACATACATTGCATACAGCTTGCCTGCGATCTCGCGAAACACAGGAGCCGCAAGGGTTCCTCCATAATGGGAGGCTGCGTGAGGCTTGGTACGGATCACCACGATGCAGGTGAACTGCGGATCGTTGGCCGGGAAGTATCCTACAAAAGAGGCCTGGTATACCCCGTGATCATATTTGATCTTTCCGTCGGAAACGTGCGCTGTCCCGGTTTTTCCGGCAACGCGATAACCGATCAGCGCAGCGCGCGTGCCGGTTGCGCCGTCCTGCGACACGACGCTCTCCATCATCCGCAGCAATTCGTGGGCAACGCGCCCATCGACCACACGCTGGCGGACACCGAGATCGGGATCTCCTACGGCATCACGACGCTGCCGCACCTGCGCAGCCTCAGCATCGTCGGACCGCATCGGGTGACCGGCGTGTCGGACACGCCCAGCCGGCGTCGCGTGTTCTCGTGCCGTCCGCTGTCGCAGGCAGAGGAGGCCACGTGCGCAGCGGACATCGTGCGCACCCTTGCGGCGCAGGCGTTCCGGC
>CAMLEM010000326.1 GCA_946479005.1 uncultured Chitinophagaceae bacterium
CATAATGATGATGGCTGCCAGCCAGCCCCCCGTGACATAATCCGTTTCATTTCTCAAAAAACGAAACAGGGGAAAGATCAGTACGGTGAGCATCCCCCTGACCATATTCGGGATGGTGGTGGCGGCTGTCGCCCTCAAATTAGTGCCGAACTGCTCCGCTCCCATCGTCACAAAGATCGCCCAGAAGCCGGTGCCGAAGCCCAGGCCTGCACAGATCCAGTACATCCCATCGGCACTGCCATTGTACTGAACGGTGAAGAACAATACCATAAACACCGCGGTGATGACATAGAATAAATACAGCGCTTTCTTCCGGCTGCGAAACCACTGGCTGATGAAGCCGATCAAGATATCCCCCACCGAGATCGCCACATAGGCATACATAATGGCCTTTCCCGCGTCGATGGGTTCGGCGATCCCGAACTTCTCGCCAAACTCCTTGGAAAAAGCGACCAGCACACCGATCACAAACCAGGTGGGAAGCCCGATGAGAATGCTGAAAAGATATCTTTTGAACCTTTCCCCATTGGTGAAAAGCATAAAGAAATTCCCCCGCTGCACTTCAAGCTTCTTCACCTCTTTGAACATCCCTGATTCAAATACCGAGATCCTCAGCAGCAGCAGCAACAGTCCCATCCCACCGCCAATGAAATAACAGGTTCTCCAGTCGAAATTCTCCTTCATAAAATAAGCCGCCACGGCCCCGGTAAGCCCGATGCCCGCCACGAATGAAGTGGCGACGCCGCGTTTCTCCTTTGAAACCAGCTCCGATACCAGGGTGATGCCGGCGCCGAGCTCCCCGGCCAGCCCCAGGCCGGCCACAAAACGGATCCACCGAAACTGGTCGGCCGTTTCCACGAAGCCATTGGCAATGTTGGCTAAAGAATAAAGTATGATGGAACCAAAGAGCACACTGAGCCTGCCGCGCTTGTCGCCCATTATTCCCCAGATGATCCCGCCGATGAGCAGGCCCGCCATCTGCCACATTAATATGGATTCGCCGTCGCTGAGGATCTGCGCTTCGGTAAGACCCATCGAACGCAGCGCAGGCACCCTTGTGATGCTGAATAAAAGAAGGTCGTAGATATCTACAAAATAACCGAGCGCGGCAACGATTACAGGAATGGAAAATATGCCGTGGTTCCTTGTTGCATTCATTTTATGGTAAGGTCGGGTTGGTGTCTTCAGCGGGTTTGTCCTTTTTCTTATTCCAGAAAAGCTTTATCAATACCGGCGCGGTGGTGACAAGAACGATACCCAGCACGATCAGCTCGAGATGTTCTTTCAGGTCGAACCCGAACTGGTGCAGGATCCATTTCTGTAAAAAATATCCCGCGAAGATCATACTGAACACCCAGGCCACACAACCCACCACGTTGAAAAAAGCGAATTTCCTGCGATCCATTTTCACAATGCCTGCCACGATGGGTGCGAAGGTGCGGATGAAGGGAAGGAATCTCGCCACCACGATGGCCCCTCCCCCGTGCTTGGCATAGAACTCCTCCGCCTGGTAGAGATATTTTTTCTTGAAGAGGAGGCGGTCCTTCCAGCTGAACATCGCAGGCCCCACTTTTCTTCCCGTCCAGTAACCCACCAGGTTCCCCAGTATCCCCGCCACGGCAATGATGCCGGTGAGCACGAAGAGGTCCACCCATTCATTGCGGATGTCGCCCAGCCCGAACAGTTTCAGGAACTGGTAAGCAAGCCCGGGCTCCCCATTATCCATTTTATGCGCGAAGATGCCGGCTACGAATAAGAGCGAATCTCCCGGCAGGAAAAAACCGACAAATAAACCCGTTTCCGCAAACACCACGAACAGGAGCAGCCAGAGCCCGCCGTTCTCAATGTAAAATTGAGGCTGCAGCAACTGGCTCCAGTGAAATCCATCTAACAGGTACATCAATTCCATCAAAGGTCTGTTTCAATTTTTTCGGTAATCAGTTTAAGATCGAGTCAGCTTTTCGCGGGTCGAAATTTTCCGCTTTCTCATCGTCGAATTCGCCTTCCCAGCGGGCGATCACACAGCTGGCCAGGGTATTCCCCACCACGTTCACTGAAGTTCTCGCCATATCCATCAGTTCATCAATCCCGTAAATGGCCATAATGGGCCAGAGCGGGAAACCAAAAGTGGAGGCTGTGGCAATGAGGATCACCAGCGAAGCACGGGGCACGGCCGCCACGCCCTTGCTCGTTAGCATCAATGTTAAACCAATCAGCAATTGTTCTCCAAAACTGAGGTGCAGTCCTGCTGCCTGGGCCACGAACACCGAGGCAAGGGATAAATAAAGGGTGGTGCCATCCAGGTTGAAAGTATATCCCGTGGGGATCACGAAGGAAACGATCTTCCGGGGCACTCCGAATTTTTCCATATTCTCCAAAGCCTTGGGCAGTGCGGAATCGGAGCTCGTGGTGGCAAAGGCAATGGAAACCGGTTCACTGATGGCCTTTACATAATTCCTGATCGGGATCTTAATATACCGCGCGATCGGGTAGAGTACACAGAACAAAAAGACGAGCAGCGCCACATAGAGCGTGATCAGTAAAATGAACAGGTTCTTTAAAATATCCACGCCCAGGTGTCCGACGGTCACCGCTATCGCCGCCCCCACCCCGAAGGGCGCGAAATACATAATGATATTGGTGAAGCGGAACATCGTTTCCGCCAGGCTCTCGGCGAAATCGAGCATCGGCTTCTTCTTTTTTTCATTGAGCAGCGCCAGCGCGATGCCGAAGATCACGCTGAAGAAAACGATGGGAAGCACATTGCCTTCGTAAACCGATTTAATGATGTTCTCAGGGAAAATGTCAATGATATGGTCCTGCCAGCCTTTCTCTTTCACGGCAGGAAGTTCAGTTCTCAGGCCTTCAGGTACCTCGATACCCTTTCCTGCGCCGGAAATATTGATGGCCACCAGCCCGATCACCAGGGCGATGGTGGTGACCACTTCAAAATACAGCAGGGATTTCCATCCCATCCTTCCCACCTGCTTAAGATTGGCGTGAGAGGCGATCCCCACCACAAGGGTGGCGAAGAGCAGGGGCGCCACAATGGTTTTCACCAGGCGCAGGAAGATCGTGCTGAGGAATTTCAGGTTCTGCGATTCCGCGGGGAAATCCAGGCCGATCTCCACGCCAATGGCCATCGCCACGAGGATCCAGGTGGTGAGTGATCTTTTGGCGATCGCGAAAAGCACCAGGCTTCCCACGAACAGCCAGCGCGATGCCAGCAGGATCTCATTGCCGATCGCTACGATATGATTGTAATGCAGGAAATGAAGGAAGGCTACAA
>CAMLEM010000327.1 GCA_946479005.1 uncultured Chitinophagaceae bacterium
TGGATGAAGCAAATGAGTTTCGCTGCGAATGCGTGGCTGAATCCATTGTTGGTATGAAGGTGATGGATATGGGTTTTATCAGCCTCAAAGGGAGAACGGCCGTTCCAGATCCTTAAAGCAAAGACCCGGAGTGTATCGAATACGGGGATCATCACCACTGCAAATACAAATACCGGTGCGTGCGGCAGCATCGTCCCGGGAGTGGCAGCACAAACCTGTAGCAACCGAATGCTGAGAACGGCCACCACGAAACCAAGCACCAGGGAGCCCGTATCGCCCATAAAGATCCTGGCCGGGTTAAAATTGAAATAGAGGAAGGCCAGCAGGGCTCCCGCAAAGCCAAAGGCCACGAGCGCAGTCTGGGGATCCCCTACCAATGTGAGAAATATACCGAGCGTCAGCAAGCTCATAAAGCCGATCCCCCCGGCAAGGCCATCAATTCCGTCAATGAGATTAAACGCATTGGTGACTCCCACAATGGTAACCACCGTTAGCGTGTACTGCGACATCAGCGGCAATTCACCAATGCCGAATAATCCTTCAAAGGAAGTGATGCGAATGCCGGAAAGAGCGATCAGGATGGCAAGGGAGAACTGCACCAGGAACTTATATTTCGCTGGGAGGTCTTTCAGGTCATCCATAATGCCCAGGCCGAATAAAATGGCGATGGAAAAGAAAAAGCTCAGCTGCCCGAGATTATTACTGAAGGGGAACCATAATGAAAGGGCTGTCATCAGGCCGGCAATGATGGCTACTCCACCCATCGTCGGGATCGGGAGCTGGTGCTCCTTCCTGTCGTTGGGAAGATCGTATAGCCGGTACCGTTTGATGAGGGTAATGATGGGTGGGATCGTCACCAGGGTAACAACGAAGGCTGAAATAAAACAAAGCAGGGCGACCCGGTAATCGGAAAAGGGCAGATCGATCTGCAACAGGTAAAGGTGGCTTTTCATCTGAGGCGTTTTGGCTCGTTCGGGTGAATGGATATTGGTTTGTGCTTTAAAAATAAAAATCGCGGGAAGAAGCTGCAAGGCAGGGAAGGACCCGGGAGGCTCCTCCGGGCTTTTCCCGTTTAAAACCTTCTCTTTTTAATGGGAAAAAAGGAAAAATCCGTTCTTGCCACCGTAATTTTCACATACGGGTTTTCAATTAGTTTGTTTGTTATCTTGAATTTATAGATGGACCTGCTTGTATTCTCATTCTGGCTTTGCCTCGCCATTCTTTTTTACTGCTTCTTTGGTTACGGGCTACTGGTCTTTCTCGCCAGGCTTCCTGCACATTTAAAAAAGAAAGAAAGAGCTCCTTTTCCGGGTAAGCCCGAAGTGACCCTCGTGGTCGCTGCCTACCTGGAAGACAAGGTCCTGGAAGACAAGATCAGGAATACATTAGAGCTTAATTACCCGGTCAGCGCCATTTTTGTGATCGACGGGCCGACCCGCGCAAACGAGATATTCAGCCGTTATCCTTCGATCCGTTTGATCCACCAGCCGGAACGTACCGGGAAATATGAAGCGATCAGGAGAGCGATGAAGGAGGTCGCCACTCCCTTCGTGATCTTCAGTGATGCCAACAGCATCTTAAATGCAGATGCGGTTGAAAGGATCCTTTCCCATTATGCTGACCCTGGGATCGGGGCGGTGGCCGGTGAAAAAAGGATCCTCGACCCCGGTTCTTCTGCATTGGGCGAAGTGGAAGGGATCTACTGGAAATACGAATCGATAATGAAACGCCTGGATGCGGCTTTTTATACGGTGACGGGTGC
Organism: uncultured Chitinophagaceae bacterium; assembly: GCA_946479005.1. The sequence goes on from CAMLEM010000327.1 coordinate 1,763, forward strand.
GGCCGGTGAACTCTACTCTATCAGAACGGATTTATTCAAACCCCTGCCCAGACCCGTAGTAGTGGATGACCTCGTGATCTCGATGCAAGTTTGCCTGCAGGGGTACAGGATCGCTTATGAACCGGGAGCCTGTTCAACGGAAAGCAGCACAGGAACGCTCAGGGAAGAATCTCAGCGGAGGATCCGTATCGCGGCAGGTGTTTACGGGGCAATGGACAGCCTGAATGGCCTGCTGAATTTCTTTGCAAGACCCACGGTAGCTTTCCAGTTTTTTTCCAGGAAAATACTCCGCTGGTATCTCTGCCCGGTTTTGATACCAATGGTGTTCATTCTTAATTTTTTCATTTTGTTGAAGACACCGGGAAGCGATCTCTTCTTTTGGATGTTTGTCATACAGGCATCGCTTTATGCATTCGCCCTGCTGGGCTGGATCCTTTTAAGATCCGGTAAAAAAGCCGGGATACCGGGCATCCCTTTTTATTTCCTGTTTATGAATTATTGTATGCTGCGCGGATTTCTTCGCTACCTGGGAAAAAAACAGCCGGCAGCCTGGGAAAAAACGGAGCGTTAGATCGCCTTGTTTCTATTTTTGCCGAAATAAGCAGCATCAATCAATCATCGACCATATTATCCACGCCCATTGAATATTTGAAAGGAGTAGGCCCGCAGAAAGCGGAACTGTTGAAAAAGGAATTATCCGTTTACAACTTTAAAGACCTCCTCCAACTCTTTCCTTACCGACATATTGATCGAACGCAGGTAACGCCCATCGCCGGGATCGGCCCGCAAACGGAACACGTACAGGTGAAAGGACAATTGGTGGGCTTCGACATTATCGGTGAAAGGAGGGGAAAAAGACTTGTAGCCCGCCTCCAGGACGAGTCCGGCGTACTGGACCTGACCTGGTTCCAGGGCATTCAATGGATTCAGAAATATTTGAAGGCCGGCCAGCACTACCTGGTATTCGGGCGGGTGAGTTTTTTCCTGGGTGCACCGCAGGTGGTTCACCCGGAAATGGAATTGATTACCCCCGGGAAAACGGAGCTTCGGCAATACCTTGAGCCCATCTATCCCAGCACAGAAAAGCTCCGGTCGCGAGGGTTGGGTGGAAGGCAGATCGGTGCCCTGACCCGTCAACTTTTTTCCCAACTCCGGGAAGCAGATCTTCCTGAGAATCTCCCGGGGAGAATACTTGGTGATTATAAATTAATGGCCCGTTTCGATGCCTTTAAAGCTGCCCATTTCCCGGGAGACCCGTCTCAATACCAGGAGGCAGTTAAACGACTGAAGTTCGAAGAGCTTTTCATTTCGCAGATGCGAATGCAGATGCTCCGCTCGAAGCGACACCGTTTTTCCAAAGGAGTTCTTTTCGATAAGGTGGGAGATAAATTCAATGAGCTTTATAAGGAACATCTTCCTTTTGAACTGACCGGCGCCCAAAAGCGGGTGCTTCGCGAGATCCGGACCGACACCGGGAGAGGAAGGCAAATGAACCGCCTGCTCCAGGGCGATGTAGGCAG
>CAMLEM010000328.1 GCA_946479005.1 uncultured Chitinophagaceae bacterium
ATCAATTTTGGCTGCCCTGTAAAAAAAGTGGCGCTGAAAGGAGCCGGTGCAGGTGTATTGAAAGATATTGATCTGATGGTAAGACTCACTTCCGCCGTGGTAAAGTCTACTCAGTTGCCGGTGACCGTTAAAACAAGACTCGGTTGGGATGACAATACGAAAAACATTGAAGAGGTTGCAGAAAGATTACAGGATGTTGGGATCAGGGCGCTCGCCATTCACGGCCGCACAAGAACCCAGATGTACAAAGGGGAAGCAGACTGGACATTGATAGGAAAGGTGAAGAACAATTCGCGGATCCATATCCCCATTTTTGGGAACGGTGATATTGACAGCCCGGAAAAAGCCGTCGCATATAAGAACAGGTATGGGGTGGATGGAATAATGATCGGCCGCGCCGCGATCGGCTATCCCTGGATCTTCAATGAAATAAAACATTTTTACAGGACAGGAGAACATCTTCCTCCTCCTACGATCGAAGACCGCGTAGAGGTCTGCCGCAGGCATTTAAGGAAGTCGGTTGAATGGAAGAACCCCGTGGTGGGGATCAATGAAATGAGGAGGCATTATGCCAATTACCTCAAGGGTCTGCCGAACATCAGGGAATTCAGGAACCGCCTCGTTACCCTGAATACTCTTGAAGAGGTCGAAGAGGTACTGCAGGAGATCCTCCTTCGCTACCAGGGATACCAGTTTGAAAAAACACCGATCGAGCTGGTAAACTATCACGAAAAATGTCCCGCCTGATCAGGTCATTTTAATGCGCATCGCTCTCATCAGCCCGTAGAGGGAAACCAGGGTCCAGGCACCCTCCAGTATCACGAAAGGCCAGTAATCGATTAAGTAGGAAGCATAGGTTGCCAGTGCGGCCCCCACGATATTTAATACATAAAATGCTTTCCCGTCGCGGGGAAGTATCCCGGAAGTGTTCATAAAATATGCCATCAGGATGATGGCCACACCCAGTGAACCGATGATATCATTGTAGGTCATTGCAAGAATTTAATTTTTGATCGCTTCCATCACCACTTCGTCCAGGGGGGAGACCGCTGCTCCGAAATAATGGGTCAGCGTACCGTTCTCATCGATAATATACTTTGAAAAATTCCACTCGGGCTCGCGGGAATTCCATCCATTTTTTTCACTGTCTGTGAGCCACTGGTAAACGGGATGCTGTTCAGCACCTCTCCGCACGCCCGTTTTTTCCATCAGGGGAAACTGCACACCAAAATTCTTTGAGCAAAAGGCAGCGATCTCTTCGTTGGAACCCGGCTCCTGTCCCTTGAACTCATTGGAGGGAAAGGCAATGATCTCCAGCCGGTCCTTCTCCTTTTCATAAAGCTTCTGCAGGTCTGCGTATTGTCCTGTGAATCCGCAATCACTGGCGGTATTGACCACCATTATTTTTTTGCCCTGCAATTCAGAGAAGGAAAAGGCCTTGCCATCTATGGGGCTTGCCGAGAGATCAAAGAATGAAACGACGGGTTTTTTTTGCTGTGTCACGGTTACATTTTTTTTGTTCCAAAGATTCGACCACCACATCCAGGCGGGGTAAATTGCTTTTAAAACCTTTTGCCGGGAGGTCATATTCACTGAATTCCGGTTAACGATCTCCACATAGACCACGAACACCAGCAAAATTATACCAGTAATGAGCGCGAGGCGCAAAAACCTCTTTTTTATCGGCGTCTTTCTCACCTTATCACTTTCTTGAAAAGATTCAACCTTCCTTTGAAAGGCGGGTACTTAATATTGGGATCGAACCAGCTGGGCGTCCGCATCACCGCGCGGTGATGGCTGAATGTATCAAAGGAATATTTCCCGTGGTATCTGCCGGAACCGCTTTTTCCTCTCCCACCGAAGGGCAGGTGATGGTTTGTCAGGTGCCAGCTGGAATTATTGATGCAGGAACCCCCGGCGGGTACGAGGCGAATCCATTCCCTTTCTTTTTGCCTGCTTTCCGTATAAACATAAAAGGCCAGGGGATCCGGGTGGGCTTGCAGCAACTCCAGCACCTCCTCTTTCCTGCTAAAACTGAATACCGGTAAGATGGGCCCAAAGATCTCCTGTTGCATCAATGAAGATGATGCTGAAACATCCGTTAGTACCGTAGGTTCGATCAGCAGGTTTTCCCGGTCAGTCCTGCCGCCAAAAACCCGGGTGCCCGTTTCGAGCAAGGCGGCAAGCCGCCCGAATTGTTTATCATTGATGATCCTGCAGTAACTGTAGCTGTGCATTGGATCCTCGCCAAAAAAATCCCTGACGCTTTTCCTGAGAGCTTCCAGGAACTCCGTCTTTCGCGATTCGTGGACCATCACAAAATCCGGTGCCACACACATTTGTCCGGCGTTGCTGAATTTGGTGATCGCGATCCTTCTCGCTGCTACCCTGACGTTAGCATCATTCTCCACGATACAGGGCGACTTGCCACCCAACTCAAGGGTCACAGGCACCAGCCGGTCTGCAGCCATTTTATAGATCTGCCTGCCCACACTGGTACTTCCCGTGAAAAAAATATGATCAAACGTAAAAGAATTCAGCAGGGGTGGGATGACCGTTGCACCATCCCCTTCAAGAAACTCAATATACCTGGGATCAAATGTGTTCCGTATCATTTTTCCAATCACTGCACTCGTGGCGGGCGTGAATTCGGAGGGCTTTATTAAAGCACAGTTGCCCGCCGCGATTGCGCCGATGAGCGGATTCAGCGTCAGCTGAAAAGGATAATTCCAGGGGCCGATAATTAACACCACGCCCAGTGGCTCAGCGATCACGTAGCTTTTTGAAGGAAAATTCAAAAGATTTGTCCTCACCCTCCTTCTCTTCATCCAACTTTTCAAACGGGAAATGGCCACACGCAACTCGGCTCTTACCATACCGATCTCAGTTACCCAGGATTCCTCCGGGCTTTTACGAAGGTCTGAATGCAAAGCCCCGAACAATTCTTCTTCGTGTGTATCGATCGCCGTGCGCAATTTTCTCAACTGGGCGATCCGGAATTCGTAGCTCCCGGTTTCTCCCGACTTGAAAAACAGGCGCATTTCCTCCAACCGGCCTATGTCCCTCATTCAGGTTAAATTTGTCTGAAGTTACTCAAATCTCTTCGCGATGACGGATGAATACTTTATGATGCAGGCATTAAAGGAAGCGAAGAAAGCCTTCGAAGAGGATGAGATCCCCATCGGCGCGGTTGTGGTGGTGAAGGAAAAGATCATTTCCCGTGGACATAATATGGTAGAAAGGTTAAATGACCCCACCGCTCACGCTGAGATGAT